>DASPKR010000572.1:0-3569 GCA_035627975.1 Pyrinomonadaceae bacterium
CACTTCGCCCACGTGGACTGTCGCGCCGACGGCGACGCGCCTGCGCTTGTTCGGCCCCTCGTGCGGGAGCACGATGCGCTCAACGTCCGTCATGGGGAATGGGCTCAAGAGCGCCACGCCCGTCTCCTCCTCCTCGCTGTCGCGCGCGGGCGGCGGCGCGGCCCAGGCCATGTGCATCCCGAGGGATTCGGCTATGAGACGGCCCGTGTGCTCGTTCTTCGTGCGCTTCTTGGCGCGGTCAACCTCCTGAAGGCCGACGATGGCCGCGCCGCCGACCTCGCTGTCGCTGCGCAGAATCTCCACCAGCTCCTTCAGCTCCTCGCCGCCGCGCCAGCGTATGTTGTAGGAGACGATCTTCAGCTCGGCGGGGGCAGCCGCCGCGTGCGCCTGGACGGGCGCCGCCGCGGGCCGCACTTCGAGCAGGTGGCCGTGCCTGTCCGACTGCGCGCGCGCCGGGCCGGAGAGCAGGAGGCAGAGCAGGAGCCCGAGCGCGCGGCCTTTATTCTTCATGGCTGTTGTTCTCCTTCGTGAACGGGGCGTCGCCCGCGAGGAATCGCGCGGCGCGCGGGAGCACGCTGTAGCGGCAGTGGGTGGCTTCGAGCACCTCGCCGTCGGTGTTGACCTTGACGGGGCGCTCGAACTCAAACTCAAGCGAGCGCGCGCGGAAGTATGCGACGCGCTCGTCCTCTACGTGCGAGCCGCCGGGGACGCTCCCCAGGAGCCCCACGAACTCGAGCGTCGGCATCGCCTCGACGATACACACGTCGAGCGCGCCGTCGTCTATGAGCGCGTTCGGCGCGATGGGCTGGCCGCCGCCAACGAGGCGCGAGTTGCAGACGGCGAACATCTGCACGCCGACCTCCGCGGAGCGCTCACCCCCGTCCTCGCCCTCGACCCGCAGGCGCGCCCGCGCGGGCTCGTGCTCCCAGAGCGCCTGCGCGCCGCCGATGATGTACGCGAGCTTGCCCGCGATGCTCTTTAGCTGCGGGCTGACCGCCCCCGAGACTTCGGCGATGAAGCCGCCGGCCGAGACGTTTATGAAGTGGCGGTCGTTCAGGACGCCCACGTCCGCCTCGACTGTGCGCCCTTCGAGCATGATCTCTATCGCGCGCTCCACGTCCTCGGGGAGGCCGAGCGCCGCCGCGAAGTCGTTGCCAGTCCCGAGCGGTATCACGCCGAAGGTGACGCGCCCGAGCGCGCCGTCCACGCGCGCCACGCCGTTCAGGACTTCGTTGAGGGTGCCGTCGCCGCCGGCCACGAACAGCCGCCCGTAGCCTTCGCGGGCCGCCCGCTCGCCCAGCCGCAGGGCGTCGCCGGCCGCCACGGTCATCACGATGTCCAAATCGCCGAGCGCCGCGCGCAGCCGCTCGTTAATGACCCTTATGTAGTCCGGCGCCGCGTCGGTGCCGGAGACGGGGTTCACTATCAGTCGGGATTTCGTCATCGAGGGCTCGCCCGGCTTAAGAGCTCAGGGGGTGATTGCGAGGCGCAGGCCGTCCTGCGCCTCAATTGTCTCGCCGTCCCAGAGCTTGCGCGCCTCTTCGGGGATTCGGACGCCGTCCCACTCGGGGTAAAGGTGCGCGAGCACGACGCGGCGCGCGCCGGAGAGCCGGGCGAGCTTCATCGCGTCCGCCAGCTCCAGATGCGTCTCGACCGGCTTCTCGCGGAAGAAGGAGCACTCCATCACGAAGAGCGAAGCGCCGCGCGCGAACGCGGCGAGCGACTCGGTGTAGCCCGTGTCCGACGTGTAGATGAAAGACGCGCCGCCTTCGCCGGTCAGACGAAGCGCGAGGCTCTCGCGCGTGTGCGGCGTCGAGAAGGTCTCGGCCCGAAGGCCCGGCAGCATCTCGAACTCCGAGCGCGGCGAGACCTCGCGGACTTCCAGCGGGAACGGCTGGTCGAACAGCTTGTACTTGTTCGCCGCGTCGAACTTCTCAAGCAGCTTGCGCGTCCCGCGCGGGCCGAAAATCGTCAGGGGCTTTCGGCGGTCGCGCGTCTGCGGCGCGTGGCGCGTGCCGAAGAGGAAGGGCGCGAGCCCGCCGACGTGGTCGAGGTGGAAGTGGCTGACCCACACGGCGTCCAGGCCCGCCCAGTCGCAGCCCTCCTGCGGCATCCGGTGGACGGCCGCGGCGCTGGGGTCGAGCAGCACTGTGCCGCCCTGCGCCGCCAGCCAATGGGCCGAGGACGCGCGCCGCGGGTGCGGCACGGCCGTCCCTGAGCCGAGCACGGTCAGCTCCATTTCACACTCCGCCTCTCCTGATACGGGGGAACGACTGAGAGGCTACCAAACCGCCCCGCGCAAGGCAAAACAAAAAAAGCGCGGGGGCGGGCAGCGCGCGACCGTCTGTGGCTTCGCTTGACCGGGCGCGGAGCCTTGCGTTACATCTACATCGTCGTTCAAGAGACAGTCGGGGCGGGAAGGGTTTAAGCGTCTGATGCAGGGCCTGGTCACGCTCCTCGACGACCGCCACTACGCGCGCGTCGAGGCCGTCTGGGAAGAGCTTGGGCAGAAGTTCGACGTGCGCGGGATGTACGTCAACGCCTTCCCGCACTTCTCCTACCAGGTGGCCGAATCCTATGAGGACGCGGCCTGCGAGCGCCTGCTCGGGGAGATCGCCTCGCGCACGCGCCCGTTCCGCGTGAGGACGGCGGGCCTCGGTATCTTCACCGTCTCGACGCCGATACTCTACATCCCGCTCGTAAGGAGCCCGCATCTCTCCCAGCTCCACCGCGAAATCTGGGACGGCGCCCGGCAGGCAGTCCCGGGCGCCGTGGCGCACTACTACCACCCCGACGAGTGGGCGCCGCACATAACGCTCGCGCAGGGCGACATAGACCAAGACAAGCTCGCGGAGATAGTGCGCGTCCTGAGCCTGCGCAACTTCCACTGGGAGCTGACCGTCAACAACCTCGCCATCATCTACGACACCGGCAGGGAGCAGGGCGTCCGCTGCCGCTTCGACCTGAAGGAGTAGCGATCGTGAGGCGGAAGAAAAACTTCCGCCTCGCGACTTCTGCATTCTGACTTCCTGATTTTATGAGCGCACAAGAGACGCAACTGGACGTGCTGGCCGTCTATTCGCACCCTGACGACGTGGAGCTGACGGCGGGCGGGACGCTCCTGAAGCTGAAGAGCCTGGGCTACAGGACGGGCGTGTGCGACGTGACGCGCGGCGAGATGGGGACGCGCGGCACGCCCGAGATACGTGCAGAGGAGTCGCGCCGCGCCGCGGAGATTCTAAAGCTCGACGCGCGCGTGAACCTCGGACAGCCGGACGGCCACGTGTGGCTGACGGAAGACTCGCGCCGCGCGCTCGTCCGCGTGCTCAGAACCTACAGGCCGAAGGTTCTGTTCGCGCCGCACTGGGACGACCCGCACCCTGATCACGCGCACACGGCGATGATAGTGCGCGAGGCGGCGCGGCTCTCCAGCATGCGCCGCTACGACCAGGAGGCGGGGCAGGGGGCCGTGCCGATGCCGATGATCGCGCACTCGGCCTACTCGCGCCTGGTCGTGCCGTCCTTCGTCGTGGACATCTCGGAGTTCGTCGAGACGAAGCTCGAAGCCA
>DASPKR010000573.1:0-3632 GCA_035627975.1 Pyrinomonadaceae bacterium
TGAAATAATTCCAAACGTCCTCGGCGGCGAAGCGGTTCTTCTCGCGCTTGTCGTCGGGGATACCGTAGCCCGTCTCCTCGACGGCCATCGCGCCGAGCCGGGCCGCCTCTCGAAGCGCCGCCGCGGCCATCGCCCCGCAGACGCGGTCTATCTTCCCCTGGTCGAAACGGGCCAGCGCGCCCTGCGCGCGGTGCGCCGCCTCGACGAGGTCGCGCGCCTGCTGCACCGACTGTAAATCCTTATCCGCCGCCATGCCGGCACCTCCAAAAGAGCAGATGTCAGATGTCGTATGTCAGTAAAGACCGGGCTCTTTACTGACATCTAGCATCCAGCATCTATTTACTTCTTTCTCTGTTATTCTCCTTCGCGCCGGCCGGGAGCGAGCGGCCCTGGTCGCCCTCGCTCAGTTCGCCTCGGGCGCCGCCGCCGCCGACGGCGCGCTCGTCGGGGCTGTAGCCCGTGCGGCCGTTACGCGGCAGCACGCGCTCGACTTCCGTGTGGGGGCGGGGGATGACGTGCACGCTGATGAGCTCGCCGACGCGGCGTGCGGCCGCCGCGCCCGCGTCGGTCGCGGCCTTGACGGCGCCCACGTCGCCGCGCACGAATATCGTCACGTAGCCGGCGCCGATGTACTCCTTGCCGATGAGCTGGACGTTGGCGGCCTTGACCATAGCGTCGGCGGCCTCGACGGCACCGACGAAGCCCTTCGTCTCCACCATTCCTAGCGCTTCGAGAGGCATCTTTTAAAGTCCTCGCTTCTTTGGCTGTGATAGTTAAACTGAACCGGGAACTTGCTCGTGTGCTGCAACCGTAGCACCGCGCGGCGCAAAGTTCAAGACGCGCGCATCCCCTTCTGCGGGCAAAGTTTGACACCCGTCTCGGGCGCACATTATATTGTGGCAAAAGTCGCGGCGACGCCTGCCGGGTGTGCCGCGGCCGGGGGCTTCCGAAGCTTGCTTAGACTTGGCGGCACGTGAACCCAAAGACCTCTGACCAGACTCCCGACGGCGGCGGCGCGGGCGGCTCTCTGGGCGAAGAGTTGCGCCACGCCAGAGAGCGGCGCGGGGTGGGATTGCGTGAAATCTCGGAGCAGACGCGCATCACGATGCGCCACCTCGAAGCGATAGAGGCCGACGACTACAAGCACCTGCCGGGCGGCATCTTCAACAAGTCATTCGTGAAGGCTTACGCGCGCTACGTCGGCTTCGACGAGCGGCGCGCCCTAGACCTCTACGAGCGCACCGCGCGCGAGCGCGGCGACGCCTCGGACGACGGCCCCCAGCCGCCCCAGCGCACGCGAGTCTATACGGGCGACCCCGCGCGCTCGCCCGCCGTCACGGCCGCCTTGAGCGCCGTCATCGTTGGCATCCTCATACTGATAATCTACGCCGGCCTGCACTACTACCGGCGCACCGAGGGCGGGGCCGCGGGCGCGCAGGCGACGCCCACGCCCGCGGCCCCGCCCGGCCAGCAGGCGCAGGCGCAGACGCCCACGCCCCCGGCGGAGCAAGGGTTCAACGTGCAGGTGAAGGCGAAGGGGCGCGCCTTCTGGTTGACCTCGTGGCAGGGCTCGGAGAAGAAGAAGGGCCGATTCATCACGCCGGACAAGCCGGAGGAGTTCGCGCCCGAGGACAGCCTCAACCTCTTCTTCGACAAGGCGTCTGCCGACGCGCTCGAAGTCTCCGTCAACGGCCAGACCTTGCGCACGC
The DNA here is from genome assembly GCA_035627975.1 of Pyrinomonadaceae bacterium. Lineage (GTDB taxonomy): Bacteria > Acidobacteriota > Blastocatellia > Pyrinomonadales > Pyrinomonadaceae > QHXN01. The sequence goes on from DASPKR010000573.1 coordinate 1,710, forward strand.
CCGACGGCGAGGGGCGCGAGATAACGTGGACGATAACCAGGGACAACTACAGGCAGTTCCTCCCCTGACCGGAGGTATAAAGAATATGGCGACGAAGAAAGGCTCGAAGAAGGCGGCGGCGAAGAAGGCGGCGGGCGGCAAGCGCGCCGCGAAGGCGTCGAAGAAGGGCGCGGCGGGCGCCGCAGACCAAGCCAAAGAATTGCTGGCCGTGTTGGGGCGCGTGCACGAGATCGAGACCGAGTTGGCCGAGGAGATGCTCGCGCAGCCCGCGGGCGCTTACAGCTTCAGGAAGACGTACGACACGCTTGTGCGGTCTTACCAGGAGCTGCTGCAACCCTTCGGCGCGCTAGACTCGCGGAGGTACGCCTACACCCTCGCGAGGCTCAGCCACACGCGGCTGGACATGATTCACACGTTCAGGAAGAAGGGGGCGGGCGGGCCGTGAGCGGCCCGTCGCCGTTTAGGGCGCAAGAATAGTTTTACGGAGTTTTAAGAGATGCTCACTGCTGACCTTCAAGAGGGCCTGACCTTCGACGACGTTCTCCTGGTGCCGGCGCGCTCCGACGTGATGCCGGCCGAGACCGACACGTCCACGCAGTTCACGCGCGGCATAACCCTGCGCATACCGCTCTGCTCTGCGGCGATGGACACCGTGACCGAGAGCCGGCTCGCCATCGCGATTGCGCAGCAGGGCGGCATCGGCGTCGTCCACAAGAACTTCCCCATCGAGAGGCAGGCCGAGGAGGTTGACCGGGTCAAGCGCTCCGAGTCAGGCATGATCGTTGACCCCGTGACGATTCGCCCCGACCGCCCCGTCTCCGAGGCGTGCGCCGTCATGGAGCGCTACAAGATTTCGGGCGTCCCCGTCGTTGACGAGGACGGCCACCTGGTAGGCATCATCACGAACCGCGACCTGCGCTTCGAGACCCGCTTCGACATAGCAGTCTCGCAGGTGATGACGCCGCAGCCGCTCGTCACAGTCCCCGTCGGCACCACGCTCGAAGAGGCGAAGGGCGTGCTGCAAAAGCACCGCATCGAGAAGCTCCTCGTCGTTGACGGCGACAAGCACCTTAAGGGGCTCATCACGGTCAAGGACATACAGAAGGCCATCAAGTACCCGAACGCGGCGAAGGACGACTTAGGCCGCCTGCGCGTTGCCGCGGCCGTCGGAGCCACGGGCGACTTCGTCGAGCGCGCCGACGAGCTGGTGAAGGCGCGCGTTGACTGCCTCGTCGTTGACACGGCGCACGGCCACTCCTCGCGCGTCATAGAGGCCGTGCGGGAGATAAAGCGCCGCCACCCGGACACGCAGCTCATCGCAGGCAACGTCGCCACGGGCGAGGCCACCCGCGAATTAATCAAAGCGGGCGTTGACGCCGTGAAGTGCGGCATAGGGCCGGGCTCCATCTGCACGACGAGGGTGGTCACGGGCGCGGGCGTGCCGCAGATGACGGCGATATTCAACTGCGTAGAGGCGGCGCGCGGCTCCGGCGTCCCCGTAATCGCCGACGGCGGCGTGAAGTTCTCGGGCGACGTGGCGAAGGCGATAGCCGCGGGCGCCGACGTGGTGATGATAGGGTCGCTCTTCGCGGGCACGGAAGAGTCGCCGGGCGAGCTGATTCTCTTCCAGGGCCGCTCGTTCAAGGCGTACCGCGGCATGGGGAGTATCGGCGCGATGCGCGAGGGCTCGAAAGACCGCTACGCGCAGGAGACGACGGACGTTGAGTCGAAGCTCGTCCCCGAAGGCATAGAGGGGCGCGTGCCCTACAAGGGGACTCTGGCCGACATGGTGACGCAGCTCGTCGGCGGCCTGCGCGCCGGCATGGGCTACACGGGCTGCCGCAATATACGCGAGTTCCAGGAAAAAACGCGCTTCGTCCGCATAAGCCCCGCCGGCCTCAAAGAGTCGCACGTCCACGACGT
>DASPKR010000574.1:0-3683 GCA_035627975.1 Pyrinomonadaceae bacterium
CCCCCCCGCGGCGGAGGACGACGACTTCATCCTCGACCTCGGCTTCGACGACGAGCCCAAGCCGTCGGCCGCGCCTTGGGGCATCAGCCAGCCCCACACCGTCGCCGCGGCCACGGCCGCCGACGCGCCGAGCGCCTTCGCCGAGGCCGCGCGCGGCGAGCGGCAGCCCTCCTTCGCCGGCACAGCCTCCTCTTCCCCTTCCTTCGCGCAGGCCGAACGTGCGTCGTCCGCCGCGGCCGAGGGCGACGACACGCCGTGGCGTGACGTGGTGATGCAGGACGGGCCGGGCGGCTTCGTCTTCGAGGCCGAGTCGGAGAAAGAAGCCCCGCTCGGCCCCGTGGAACCCGAGGTCGTGCCGGTCGAAGAGCCAGTCCCGGCCACGGTCGAAGGCGAGTTCACCGACGGCAGCGTCGAAGGCGACCTGCCGAAGCCGCCGGCCGCCGGCTTCGTCGCCTCATCGGGCTCCGCGCCCGCCGCCCCGGCCGAGCCTTCGACCGAAGGCTTCGCCGTCGGCGAGGCTCGCGTCGGTATTGACGAGCGCCCAGCCGCCGCGGCGGCCGGCCGCCTATCCCCCGAAGAGGTTGACGCAATCGCGCGCCGCGTCGTGGAGCTTATGTCCGACCGCGTCGTCCGCGAGATAGCCTGGGAGGTCGTCCCGGAGCTGGCCGAGCGCCTCACCCGACGCAAACTCGAAGAGGAGCGCGGGCGGGATTAAAAGTAATCGCGGAGTCGCGCGTGCGAAAGGCGGGAGAGGGCGCTAACCTCCCCGCCTTTTTCCTTTTGGCTTTTGGCGTGCGTATAATTGCCGCCTATGGAGATTCCGAAGGCATACGACCCGAAGCAGGCCGAGGAGCGCCACTACGCGCGCTGGGAGTCTGAAGGGTGCTTCGCGCCGGAGATTAACGGCGACCCGGCCGCGCCCGTCTATTCCATCGTCATCCCGCCGCCGAACGTGACGGGCTCGCTGCACATGGGCCACGCCTTGCAGCACACCATAATGGACGTGCTGACGCGCTTCCACCGCATGCGGGGCTTCCGCACGCTCTGGCTGCCCGGCACGGATCACGCCGGCATCTCGACGCAGATAATGGTCGAGCGCCAGTTGAAGAAGGCCGAGGGCAAGACCCGTCACGACATCGGCCGAGACGAGTTCCTCCGCCGCGTCTGGAGTTGGAAGGAGCAGTACGGCGGCGAGATCATCCGCCAGATGAAGCGCGAGGGCTTGAGCGTTGACTGGTCGCGCCACTGCTTCACTATGGACGAGCACCTGACGCGCGCCGTGCGCGAGTTCTTCGTCCGCTGCTACGAGGAGGGCCTAATCTACCGCGGCCCCGGCATCATCAACTGGTGCCCGAAAGACCAGACAGCGCTCTCAGACCTCGAAGTTGACAAGGAAGCTCAGGCCGGCAGGCTCTACTACCTGCAATACCCCGTGAAGGGCTCAGACCGGCGCGTGACCGTCGCTACCACGCGGCCCGAGACGATGCTCGGTGACACGGCGGTCGCCGTCAACCCCTCGGACGAGCGCTTCAAAGACCTCGTGGGCGCGACGCTCCTCTTGCCTATCGTTAACAGAGAGATCCCCGTCGTCGCCGACGACTTCGTTGACCCCGAGTTCGGCACAGGCGCCGTCAAGGTGACGCCCGCGCACGACCCCAACGACTACGCGATGGGCAAGCGCCACGGCCTGCCCCTCGTCACCGTCATAGACGAGCGCGCGCGCATGACGGCGGAGGCGGGCGCGGAGTTCGAAGGCTTAGACCGCTACGAGGCGCGGGAGCGCGTCGTCGCAGAGTTCGAGCGCGCGGGGCTGTTAGAGAAGGTCGTTGACTACGAGTTCTCCATCACGAAGTGCGGCCGCTGCCGCACCGTCATCGAGCCTCTCGTCTCGACGCAGTGGTTCCTGAAGCAGGCCGAACTGGCGCGCGAGCCGCTGCGCCTCGTCACGGAGAAGCACGAGCCGCGCTTCGTGCCCGAGACGCCGTACGAGAAGGTCTATCGCAACTGGCTCGAGAACCTCCACGACTGGACGCTCTCGCGCCAGCTCTGGTGGGGCCACCGCATCCCCGCCTGGTACGACGAGGCCGGGAACGTTTACGTAGCGCGCAGCGAGGAGGAGGCGCGAGAGAAAGCCGGGACGGACGGTCTCGCGCAAGACCCGGACGTGCTTGACACCTGGTTCTCGTCGGCGCTGTGGCCCATCTCGACGCTCGGCTGGCCCGACGCGACCGATGACCTGAAGACCTTCTACCCGACTTCGGTGCTCGTCACGGCGCGCGACATCATCTTCCTCTGGGTGTCGAGGATGATGATGACGGGGATGAAGTTCACGGGCGAGAAGGCGTTCGAAGACGTGTACATCACGGGGACGGTCTTCGCGCGCGACGGCCAGCGGATGTCGAAGACGAAGCAGAACGGCGTTGATCCGCTCGACGTCTTCGACAAGTACGGCGTGGACGCCACGCGCGTCGTGCTCGCCTCAATCGGCAGCACCGACACGCGCTGGAACGACAATCAGGTCGAAAGTTACCGCAACTTCGCCAACAAAATCTGGAACGCCGCGCGCTTCTGCCTCCTGAACTCGGAGGGGGCGCAGGTCGGGCGCGGCTTCGAGGGCGAGCCCGCCGGCTGGGCGCTGCACGACCGCTGGATCGTCTCGCGCCTGAACAGGGCGGCGCGCGACGTGGGCCGTGCGATTGAGACTTACCAGTTCCACGAGGCCGTCTATTCGCTTTACCACTTCTTCTGGGACGATTTTTGTGACTGGTACATAGAGCTCTCGAAGCCCGACGTGACCGCGGCCGAGCCCGGCCCGGCGCGCGACGCCGCGCGCAGCCGCGTCGTCACCGTGCTCGAGCAGGCTCTGAGGCTCCTGCACCCGTTCATGCCTTACATCACGGAGGAGCTTTGGCAGCGCCTGCCGGGCGTAGGCGCCCACTCGCTGCACGCGGCCTACGGCGGCGCCCCGGTCACGCCTACCATCATGCTCGCCGATTACCCGCGCGCCGAAGAGTCGCTGATTGACGAGCGCGCCGAGGCCGAGATGCAGGCGGTCATAGACCTCATCTCGCGCGTCCGAAACATTCGCACCGAGCTGAGCGTCAGGCCCGGCGAGTACCTGCCGCGCGTGTTCGTCGGCACGCCCGACGCGGGGATGCGCCGCGTCTTCGCGAACGGCGCCGGGCAGATAGCGCGGCTCGCGCGCGCGTCGAAGATTTTCGTCGGCGACCGGCTGGAAAGGTTCTCGCGGCCGGAAGGTCGGGAGCCTTCGGGCAACGGAGAGTTGGCGCCGCCACCCCCCTGGCCTCCGGCGCTTGACGCGACCGACCCCGACGGGCGCGACATCCCGCGCGCCTCGGCGCGGGCGGTGCTGGCCGGGGGCGCCGAGGTCGCCGTGCCGCTCGAAGGCCTGATTGACTTCGAGCAGGAGCGCGCGCGCATCGGCCGCGAGGTCGAGAAGCTCGCGAAGGAGTCTGAGAAGCTCGAGGCGCAGCTCGCGAACCCGCAGTTCGTCGAGCGGGCGCCGGCCGAGAAGGTCGAGGAGCTGCGGGCGCGCGCCGAGGACATACGGCGGCGCTCGGCCGCTCTCGAACAGATGCTGGAGGCGCTCGGGTAATGAACTGGCTCGACGAGGGGGCGCTCTTTTCACAGATCGGCAACTTCCTGCACGAGGACATGGGCCG
>DASPKR010000575.1:0-2335 GCA_035627975.1 Pyrinomonadaceae bacterium
CAACAACACGCTCTGGGACAGAGACCCCGCGCGCCGCATCCTGAACGTCCCGAACGAGACGGCCGCGCGCGAGTTCACGGAGATACTGCTGCGCGGCATCTCGGCCGACGCGAAGAGGGGCGCCGCCACCGCGAAGCGCGCGGCCCCGAAAGCCAAAGGGAAAAAGAAATAAGATTTATGATCTCCCGTCATCAACTGAAGAGTTACGCCGCGGCGGCGGCACTCCTGACTCTCACGGGTTTGGCTGCCGCGTGCGGCTCGCGCGCGCAGGCGAACAAGAAGGGCGAGCAGCCCGAAGCCGCGGCGACGCCCGCAGCCGTGCAGGTGACGGCGGCCCCGGCCGTCATGCGCAACCTCCCGCGCTTCATAGAGGCGACGGGCGGGCTCGCAGCCGACGAGCAGACGGACGTGGCACCCACCGTCGGCGGCCGAGTCCTCTCCGTCGGCGTTGACCTCGGCAGCTACGTCCGCAAGGGGCAGGTCATCGCGCAGCTCGACGGCGCCGACGCGCGCCTGCGCTTAGAGCAGGCACAGTCCCAGCTCGAACAGGCACGCGCCGCCGTGCAGCAGGCAGAGGCGCGCATAGGCTTGCGGCCCGGTCAGCGCTTCGACCCGACGCGCGTGGCCGAGGTCGGGGCCGCGCGCGCCGCGCTCGACCTAGCCGAGAAGCAGCTCCGCCGCTACGAGCAACTGCTCGAATCGGGCGACGTTTCGCGCTCGGCTTACGACCAGCAGCGCGCGCAGCGCGATCAGTTGCGCCAGCAGTATGAGGCGGCGCTCGCGCAGGCCAACCAGTCCTACGCGGCCGTAGCGACCGCCCGCGCGGCGGCCGAGACGGCGCGCGTCGCCGTCGAGCAGGCCCGCAAGGGCGTGGGCGACGTGGTGGTTTACGCGCCCATCAGCGGCTTCGTCGCGGAGCGCCCGGCCGACGTGGGCGAGTACGTCTCGACCTCGACGAAGGTGGCGACCATCGTGCGCACGAACCCGCTCCGGGTGCGGATAGACATACCCGAGCAGGCGATAGCGAGCGTGCGGGCAGGCCAGAGCGTCTCCGTGTCCGTGAGCGCCTACCCCGACCGCGCCTTCGCCGGCCGCGTGGCGCGCATCGCGCCGAACGTCTCGCAGCAGTCGCGCACGCTCACCGTGGAGGCCGAGGTTGACAACGGCGAGAACCTGCTCAAGCCGGGGCAGTTCGCCACCGTCCGAATACTTCTGCCGCAGACCGAGCCGGCCGTCCTCGTCCCCGCGCGCGCCGTAAAGACCGACGGGACGACCGCCCGCGTCTTCGTCATACGCGACGGCGTAGCGCAGGAGCGCCTCGTCTCTACGGGGCAGGCGGAGGGCGACCTCGTGGAGATACGCGGCAACGTCGCCGCCGACGAGCTAGTCGCCACCTCGAACGTCGAGCAACTCGCCGACGGCGTGCCGGTCAGGCAGTAGCCCCGAGCAGATAAGCGGAGAGTTATGCAGAAGCTTGCCGAAATTTGCGTGAGGCGGCCCGTCTTCGCGACGATGATTATCCTGTCGCTGGTCGTGGTGGGCTTGTTCTCGTTCACGTCGCTGGGCGTTGACCTCTTCCCGAAGATTGACTTCCCGACCATCACCATCAACGTCGTCAACCCCGGCGCCAGCCCGCGCGAGATAGAGACCGAGATAACCGAGCAGGTAGAGGCCGCCGTCAACACCATCAGCGGCATTGACGAGCTGCGCTCGACCTCGGTCGAAGGCGTGAGCCAGGTCTTCGTGCAGTTCCTGCTCGACAAGGACGTGGACGTGGCCGCGCAGGAGATTCGCGACAAGGTCAACCTCATACGCGGCGACCTGCCCGAGACGGCCGAAGACCCCGTCATACAGAAGCTCGACACGGACGCCGCCCCGATTCTGCGCATCGCCGTCTCGGCGCAGAAGTCCCTGCGCGAAGTCACCGACATCGCCGACAAGGAGATCAAGGAGCGCATCGAGTCCATCAACGGCGTAGGCCAGGTGCAGATAATCGGCGGCGCCAGCCGGGAGATTCACGTCTGGGTTGACCCGGACAAGATGCGCGCCTTCAACGTCACGGTGCCGGAAGTCGTCGCGGCCGTGCGCGCGCAGAACATGGAAGTGCCGGGCGGGCGCGTTGACGAAGGCGCGCGCGAGCTGACCGTCCGCACGATGGGGCGCATCACCAACCCGGCCGACTTCAACCACGTCGCCGTCGGCAACCGGGGCGGCTACGCCGTGAAAATCTCCGACATCGGGTACGTCGAGGACGGCACGGAGGAGCAGCGAACCTCCTCCCGGCTGAACGGGCAGCCGGCCGTCACGCTCGTCGTCTCGAAGCAGTCGGGGCAGA
>DASPKR010000576.1:0-4026 GCA_035627975.1 Pyrinomonadaceae bacterium
GGCACTTTCGGCGCCGCCGTCAACTTCACGACGGGCAACGTCCCCTTCTCGGTCGTCGCGGCCGACCTCGACGGAGACGGCAAGACAGACCTGGCAACGGCCGACAGGCCCAACAGCGTCTCCGTCCTGCTCAACGGCTGCGCGAGCACGTGCGGCGGCGCGGGCTTCGCGCCGGCGTCGAACTTCGACGTCGGTGATGGCCCTCTCTCCGTCGCCGTCGGGGACTTCAACCGCGACGGGCGTGCGGACCTGGCGACGGCGAACAACGGCTCCGACGACGTCTCCGTGCTCCTGGGCAACGGCGCGGGCGGCTTCGCCACGGCGACGAACTTCGGCGTCGGAGCCGGCCTTACTTCCGTCGCGGTCGGAGACTTCAACGGCGACGGTAAGCCCGACCTGGCGACGGCGAACTACGGCTCCTACAAAGTCTCCGTGCTGATAGGTAACGGCGACGGGACTTTCGGCCCTAAGGCAGACTACGGCGTCGGAGCCGCTCCTCGCTCCGTCGCCGTCGGCGACTTTAACCGCGACGGGCGTGCGGACCTGGCGACGGCGAACGAACTCTCCGACAACGTCTCCGTGCTTCTGGGCAACGGCGCGGGCGGCTTCGCCACGGCGACGAACTTCGACGTCGGAGTCATTCCTACTTCCGTCGCGGTCGGCGACTTCAACCGCGACGGCAAGCCCGACATCGCGTCGGCGAACCTAGAGTCCGACAACGTCTCGGTCCTACTCGGCGACGGGGCAGGCGGCTTCGGCCCCAAGGCAGACTTCGTCGTCGGAGTCTCCCCTCTTTCCGTCACTGTCGGGGACTTCAACCGCGACGGCAAGCCCGACCTGGCTACGGCGAACCCCAGCTCCGCCGACGTCTCCGTGCTTCTGGGCAACGGCGCGGGCGGCTTCGCCACGGCGACGAGCTTCGTCGTCGGCGATGCCCCTCAATCCGTCACGGTCGGGGACTTCAACAATGACGGCAATCCCGACCTCGCGTCGGCGAACCATTACGCCAACAACGTCTCTGTTCTACTCGGCGACGGCGCGGGCGGCTTCGCCACGAAGACCGACTTCGCCGCGGGCGGTGGCCCCGCGTCAGTAGCAGTAGGCGACTTCAACCGCGACGGCAAGACGGACATCACGTCGGCGAACCAAGGCAACAGCGTCTCAGTGCTGCTCAACAACTGCCTGCCCTCGGCGGACCTCCACCTGACCGTCACCGACTCGCCCGACCCCGCCCTCGTCGGCAGCGTGTTAAGCTACACCGTCAACGCCAGGAACCGCGGCCCCATAAACGCCACGGGCGCCAAAGTCATCGCCACGCTGCCCTCCTCGCTCGCCTTCGTCTCCGCCTCCCCGGGCTGCGCGCACACGGGCGGGGCTTCGGGCGGCATCGTCACCTGCACCGTCGGCGACCTCGCCATCGGCGTCACCACGCCCGACTTCACGATCACCGCCCAAGCCCTCTCGGCCGGTGACATCGCCAACCTCATCGAGGTCTCCGGCAACGAGTTCGACGACTTCCTCTCGAACAACCGCCGGGCCGCCTCGACGCGCGTCAACACCCTGCGCCGGCTATCGTTTGACACCGATAGCACGACGGGCGGCTGCCAGACGCCGCTTGCGCGCACCGCCACGGTGCTACTGACAGGCGCGGCTCCCGCCGGGGGCGCCACCGTGCTCCTTGAGAGCAGCGGCCCGTCGGCGGCCTCGGTGCCTTCGAGCGTGAGCGTCTCGCCCGGGGAGTCGAGCGCCACCTTCGACATAACGCCCGGCGCGGTGGCGGCCGTCACGCCGGTGACGATCACGGCGACGCTTCAAACGGCGCTTGCCACCGACCCGCAACTGACGGCCCCCTTCACGGTCAACCCCATCCGGGTTCAGTCGCTCGCGCTCGGGCAGGGGAGCGTGCAGGGCGGCACCCCGGCCGCGAACAACGTGGTGACTTTGGCGTGCGCTCCCGCCGCTAACACGCCGGTCGCGCTCTCTAGCGACAAGCCGGGTGTGGCTTCGGTGCCTTCCGGGTTCGAGGTGCCTGCGGGGAGCGCGTCGCAGGGCTTCACGATAACGACCTACCCCGTGACGGGCTCGAACAAGAAGGTGGCGATACGTGCGGCGCTGGGCGGCAGGGCCGTGACGCAGGCCCTGACCGTCTCGCCTTAGCCGCAAGGGCGCCGCCGCCTAGGAGGGCGGGCGGGAAGGTTGCAACCCGGCGACATCCCGGTTGTTTTTCCCGCCCGCCCTTTTGCCGTCTTGCGCCCGGCGGCCGATCTCACTATAATTCGCCGTCTTTTGCGGGAAGCGGGCCGTGCCGAGCTTAGGGACAAGGGGCCGAGCGGCGCCTCGCTGATTTTCGTAGCCTTCCTTCAGGAAAACGGAAAATGACGGAGCTTACCGGTTGGAGAGAAAGGCGACGTGTCGCCGCACGCCTGCGGCGGCCTACTCCCCTTCGCTCACTCGCCGCCGGGCTGGCGCAGTTGGCGCGCGCGGCCCTGGCCGAGCCTTACCGCCTCGCCGTCGAGCGCCACGCCATCGGCCTCCGGCGCCTGCCGCCGCAGCTCGACGGCCTGAAGATCGTCCACCTCTCGGACATACACCACAGCCCCTTCACCAGCCGCGCGCAGATAGAGCGCGCGGTCGAGGCCGCCAACGCCCTTCAGCCCGACATCGTCGCGCTCACGGGCGACTACATCTCGCACGAGCGCGAGTACATAGAGCCCTGCGCCGAGATGCTCGGCCGGCTCCGTGCGCGCCGGGGCGTCTTCGCGTGCCTGGGCAACCACGACAACTGGGTTGACGCGCCGCTCATCACTGACCTCTTCCGCGCCGAGGGCATAAGCGTCCTCGTGAATGAGGGCTTCCGCTTCGAAGACCGCGGCGCCTCCTTCTGGCTGGCGGGCGTGGACGACACGATGGTGGGGCTGGAAGATTTGCCGCTCGCCCTCGCCGGCTCGCGCTCGGACGAGATGAAGCTGCTGCTCGCGCACAACCCCGTAATACTGCGCCGCGCCGCCCGCGCCGGCGTTGACCTCGTGCTCTCCGGCCACACGCACGGCGGGCAGGTCGCATGGCGCTCCGAAGCGTCGCCCTCGGGCCGCGTGCGACGGCGCATTCTGCGCGGCCTGGGGCGGCGCGGCGAGACCCAAATCTACGTCACGCGGGGCTTGGGCACGGTCGTCCTGCCCGTGCGCTACGGCTGCCTTCCCGAGGTCTCGCTGCTGACGCTGCGCCGGGCGGAGTAGAGAAGAAGTGACGAGTGACAAGTGACGAGCGGGTAAGCTCTTACTCGTCACTCGTCACCCGTCACTTTTTTATGGCTTCTAAGGTCGTCACCGTCCCGAACCTTTTGACCGTGGTGCGCATGGCGCTCATCCCGGTCTTCGTGGGCGCGCTGTACTACCAGAGGTTCGGCTGGGCGCTGGCCGTCTTCGTCGCGGCGGGCCTGACCGACGGCCTGGACGGCCTCTTCGCCCGCCGTTTCAACCAGTATTCCCAGCTCGGCCAGATTCTCGACCCCATCGCCGACAAACTCCTGCTAGTCACCTCCTTCGTCACGCTCTCGATGCCTTCCGTGATGGAGCCCTCGGCGCTCGTCCAGCCCCACCCGCGCCACCTCCCCATCCCCTTCTGGGTGACGGCGGCCGTCATCAGCCGCGACATCTTCATAATCGTGGGCGCGGCGGCCATAAACGTCGTCACGGGCTTCCGGGGCTTCCGGCCCTCCCGGCTCGGCAAAGTCAACACGGTCGTGCAGATAGGCGCAATCGTGCTAGTCCTCGTCGCGGCCGTCTTCCCGCCGTTGCGGGGCTACCTGCCCACCGTCTATACCACCGTCTTCTCTTTCGCCGTAATCTCCGGCGTCCACTACGTCTTCTGGGCCTCGAAACTCCTCAGTGAAGACCGACAGGCGCGCGAGACCGCGCAGTAAAACCTCTAAATTGCTGAAGGGCAAGAGTTTGGGCCGGGCAACTCTGGCCGGGGCCGCTGCTACTAAAAGTTGACAACGGTTGACTCAAATATTATATTAGCGTC
>DASPKR010000577.1:0-2441 GCA_035627975.1 Pyrinomonadaceae bacterium
GAAGGGGAGTAGGCCGCCGCAGGCGTGCGGCGACACGTCGCCTTTCTCTCCAACCGGTAAGCTCCGTCATTTTCCGTTTTCCTGAAGGAAGGCTACGAAAATCAGCGAGGCGCCGCTCGGCCCTTTGTCCCTAAGCTCGGCACGGCCCGCTTCCGCAAAAGACGGCGAATTATAGTGAGATCGGCCGCCGGGCGCAAGACGGCAAAAGGGCGGGCGGGAAAAACAACCGGGATGTCGCCGGGTTGCAATCTTCCCGCCCGCCCTCCGGGGCAGCCGCGCCCCCGCGGCTAAGGCGTGACGGTCAAGACCTGCGTCACGGTCTTCCCGTTGAGCGCCGCCCGTATAGCCACGCGCCTCGTCGTCGCCACAGCGCCCGTCGTGATAGTGAAGCTGTTAGAGGCGCTCCCCGCCGGCACCTCGAAGCCCGATGGCACCGAGGCCACCGCCGGATTGTCGCTCGTGAGCGCCACGGCCGTGTCGGCCGCCGCCGCGCACGTCAGCGTCACGACGTTGTTCGTGACCTGCGTGCCGCCCTGCACGCTCCCCTGCCCGAGCGCCAGCGACTGCACACGTATCGGCCTCACCGAGAAGGCCGCCGCCTTCTGCGGGTCGGGCGTAAGCGCCGTTTGAAGCGTCGCCGTGACGGTGACGGCCGTTAAGGCCGCGACCGCCTTCGGCGTGAGGTTGAAGGTCGCGGTCGTCTGCCCGCCCGCCACCTGCACGCTCGCAGGCACTTCAAGCGCCGACGGGGCGCTGCTGGAGAGCAGCACGGTGGCGCCGCCCGAGGGCGCCTGCCCGCTCAGCTTGACGGTACCTGTGGGCTGCGAGCCGGAACAGCCGCCTATGGCGTCGGCGGCCGAAAGGGTCACCCGGTTGAGCGTGACGGCGGTGGTCGTGACGAGGCGTTTGTTGTTAGAGAGGAAGTCGTCGAAGTCGTTGCCGGCGACCTCTATGGTGGTCGTGGAGACGCCGGCCGCTAGCGCCTGCGTCACGATGGTCAAGGTCTCCTGGTTCGCGGCGCCGCGCGGCAGGTCGCCCACGTCGCAGGTGACTGTGCCGCCCGCCGGCTCGCCGGTGTGCGTGCAGCCCAGGGAGGCAGAGACGAAGGCGAGCGTGGAGGGCAGCGCGGCCGAGACTCCGACTCCCGTGGCGTCTATGGGGCCGCGGTCCCTGACGGCCACCGTGTAGGTGATCTGCCCGCCGATGAGGGCGGGGTCGGGCGAGTCCGTGACGGTCAGGTGAAGGTCTGCGGAGGGCTGGCAGTCGTTGAGCAGGACGGAGACGTCGTCGGAGTAAAAGTTCGCCGCCGCGAGGTCTGCCTTGCCGTCACGGTTGAAGTCGCCGGTCGTCACGAAGATAGGGCCAGTGCCAGCCCCGAAGTCGGACTTCGGGTCGAAGGTGCCATCGCCGTTACCAAGCAGCAACGAGACGTTGGTGGAACCGCTGTTTGCTACCGCGAGGTCGAGCCTGCCATCGTCATCGAAGTCTCCGGCCGCGACGGAATAAGGGAAACTGCCGGCGGCGAAGTCTGCCTTCGGGCTGAAGGTTCCGTCGCCTAACCCGAGCAGAATAGAGACATTCTGTGAGCTGAAATTCGCCGCCGCGATGTCCGCCTCACCGTCGCCGTTGAAGTCTCCGACGGTGACGGAAGAAGGGCCAAAACTCACGCCGAAGTTGATCGCTCCGTCGAAGGCTCCCGTCTTAGTGCCGAGAAGCACAGACACGTTGTCGGAGCTTAGGTTCGCCGTCGCGAGGTCTGTATGACCGTCGCTGTTGAAGTCTGCGGTCACGACGGAAGCAGGAGCACTGCCAACGCCGAAGTCGGTCTTAGGGCTGAAAGCGCCCGCGCCATCGCCGAGCAGCACCGAGACCGTGGAGTCGGTGCGGTTCGCCGTCGCGAGGTCAAGCCGGCCGTCGCGGTTGAAGTCGCCGCTCGTAATGGCGTCAGGAGCACTGCCTACAGGGAAGTCAGTCTTGGGGCCGAAGGCGCCCGCCCCGTCGCCGAGCAGAATCGAGACGTTGTCGTGGCCGAAGTTCGCCGCCGCGAGGTCTGCGCGACCGTCGCCGTTGAAGTCTCCGACCGTGACAGCCCAGGGGCTACCAGCGGGGAAGTCTGTCTTCGGGCCGAAGCCCCCGGCCCCGTCGCCGAGCAGAACAGAGATGGAGGCGGCGTCGCGGTTCGCCGCCGCGAGGTCTGCCTTGCCGTCGCGGTTGAAGTCGCCGACGGCGACGGACGTAGGAGCATCGCCCGCGCCTAAGTCCGACGCCGCCGCGAAGTCCACGTCGCCGCACGCGCTCTGGCAGCCGTTGAGCAGGACGGAGACGCTGTTGGGCCTGTCGGCCGTTGCCAGGTCTGTCTTGCCGTCTCCGTCGAGGTCGGCCGCGACGACCGAGAAGGGGACGTTGCCCGTCGTGAAGTTGACGGCGGCGCCGAAAGTGCC
>DASPKR010000578.1:0-5556 GCA_035627975.1 Pyrinomonadaceae bacterium
TGACCTCTATGAAAGAAGAGCCGCTCCTCCGCATGGAGGGAATACGCAAAGTCTTCTCGGGCGTCGTGGCGCTCGACGGCGTTGACTTCCGACTTGAGCGCGGCGAGGTTCACGCGCTCGTGGGCGAGAACGGCGCGGGGAAGTCAACGCTGATAAAGGTGATGACGGGCGCGTACCGCCGCGACGGCGGGCGCGTGCTACTGGAAGGCCGCGAGGTCAACTTCAACTCGCCGGAGGACGCGCAGGCCGAGGGCGTCGTCGCCGTCTATCAGGAGGTCAACCTCCTTATGTTCCGCACCGTGGCCGAGAACATCTTCCTCGGCCGCGAGCCGCGCCGCTTCGGCCTGATCGACTGGAAACGGATGAACGACGAGGCGGCACAGATACTCGGCCGCCTCGGGCTCGACATTGACCCGCGCGCGACGCTCGGGCGCCTCAACATCGCGCTCCGGCAGATGGTCGCAATAGCGCGCGGCGTCTCGCTCGGCGCCAAAGTCGTCGTCCTCGACGAGCCGACCAGCTCTCTCACAGAGCACGAGGTCGCGATACTCTACGACGTGATACGGCGCATGAAGGCCGAAGGCACCGGCGTCGCCTATATCAGCCACCGCTTCGACGAGCTTTACACCGTCTGCGACACCGTCACAGTCTTGCGCGACGGAAAGTTCGTCGCCACCCGGCCGCTCGCGGGGCTTGAGAAGATTGACCTGGTCTGCCTCATGCTCGGCAAGCAGCGCGAGGAGTTGCAGCGAAAGGGCGCGACGGCCTTCGGCGAGCACGACAAGAAGGCGGGCGGGGCGGCGCCGCTGCTGCGCGCCGAGAACCTCACGCGCGGGCGCAAACTCAACCGCGTCACGGTCGAGGCCGGCAAGGGCGAGATAGTCGGCATGGCGGGCCTGCTCGGCTCGGGCCGAACGGAGACGGCGCGCGCAATATTCGGCGCCGACTCGGTGGACGAGGGCGCTGTCTATCTCGAAGGCCGACCGCTTAAACTCGGCGGACCCTCGGACGCCATCGAGGCTGGCGTCGCCTTCCTCTCCGAAGACCGAAAGGCCGAGGGCATCATCCCAGAGCTCTCCGTGCGCGAGAACCTGACGCTCGCGGCGCTGCCCGAGCTTAGCAAGATGGGGATAGTCTCGCGCGCCGAGCAGAACGAGGTGGTCGAGCGCTTCATGAAGCGTCTGGGGATAAAGGCTTCGAGCGCCGAGCAGAAGATACGCGAACTTTCGGGCGGCAACCAGCAGAAGGTGCTGCTCGCGCGCTGGCTCTGCAAGAACCCGAAGTTCCTCATACTCGACGAGCCGACGCGCGGCATAGACATCGGCGCGAAGGGCGAAATCCAGTCGCTCATAAACGAGCTGGCCGAGTCGGGCCTCGGGGTGCTTATGATCTCTTCGGAGCTTGAGGAACTGGTCGAGGGCAGCTCGCGCGTAGTCGTCATGCGCGACGGCGAGCTGGTAGCGGAGCTTCGGCCGCCCGCAATCTCGCAGGACAACATCATCCGCGCGATGGCCGAGGGCAGCGCCGCCGCAGCGACGGAAGGCGAGGCGCAGGCCGGCGAGTAGCGGGCGGCCCCGGAGGTTCGTTGGAGAGAAAACTCGCAGGAGCGTGAAGCTATGGCTGACGCGGCAAACGTGAATCGGGCGGGCGGTGCGAGGGCGGCGGGGCGCGCGGGGCTGGCCGACTACGCGCCGACCTACGGGGCGCTCGCCGCGCTCATACTCCTCCTCGTCATCAACTCGATCTTCACCACGAACTTTTTCGACTTCAACAATTTCAGAAACATACTCCTACAGGTCGCACCCACCGTGCTCGTCGCCGTCGGGATGACGATGGTGATAGCGACGGGCGGCATAGACCTATCGGTCGGCTCGGTGATGGCGATTGCGTCGGCCGTGGCGGCGGCGTCACTCGGCCGGGGCGCGCTCGTCGCCGTGCTGCTCGGCCTCGCGGCGGCCTTCGCCGTCGGCGCCTTCAACGGCGTGCTCATCTCGGGCTTCCGCATCCAGCCAATCATCGTAACGCTCGCGCTGCTCATCTCGGGCCGGGGCGTCGCGCAGGTGATGAGCGACGGGAGGCTCGTCCCCTTCAGCGACCCCTCGTTCGAGTTCATAGGGCGCGGCGTCGTCGCCGGCGTCCCCGCGCAGGTCATCGTGATGGCGCTCGTCGTGGCGGCCGCCATCTTCGTGATGAGGATGACCACGTTCGGGCGTTACGTCGTGGCCGTGGGCGGCAACGAGGCGGCCGCGCGGCTCGCGGGGGTTCACGTTCACCGGACGAAGATAGCCGTGTACGCGGTGAGCGGTCTGCTCGCCGGCCTCGCGGGGCTCATCGAGACGGCGCGGCTCGGCGCGAGCGACGCGCAGAAGGTCGGCCTCAACATTGAGCTCGACGCCATCGCTGCGACCGTCGTGGGCGGCACGCCGCTGACGGGCGGGCGCGCGACAGTCGTCGGCACCCTCATCGGCGCTCTCATCATGCAGATAATCTCGACGGGGATGATCATGAACGACATCAAGCCCGCGTGGTCGTTCGTCGTCAAGGCGGCCATCATCGTCGTCGCCGTCTATCTGCAAAGGCCGAAGGCGGCGTGAGGCTGGGTTGAATCTATGGCGCGTCGGGGCTCACAGCAAAGGCGCAGAGGGCGCCGAGGAAGCGCGGAGGAAAAAACTCTGCGACCTCTGCGCCTCCGCGCCCTCTGCGTTAAATCCTGCCTCGCTCTCTTGTTCTGCTTCATCCCGGCGGCGGCGCAGAAGGCGACTTACACGAACCCCGTCATCGCGGGCGACTTCCCTGACCCTTCCGTGATTCGCGTGGGCGAGGAGTACTGGGCGACGACGACGACGGGCGGCTGGGCGCCGCACTTCCCGCTCATGCGTTCGCGCGACCTCGTGAACTGGCAGCTCGTGGGCTACGTCTTCGAGAAGCGCCCCGCGTGGGCGAGGGCAGACTTCTGGGCGCCCGAGATAATTCATGACCGCGGCCGCTTCTTCGTCTATTACACCGCCCGGCGCGACGAGGGGCCGAAGAAGACCGGGACGCTCTGCGTGGCCGTGGCGACGGCGCCCGCGCCCGCCGGCCCTTACACGGATCACGGCCCGCTCGCCTGCGAGATTCCCGAGCGAAAGAACGTGGGCTCCATAGACGCCTTCTTCGTGCGCGACGAGGCCGGCGACCCCTACCTCGTCTGGAAGGCCGACGGCAACGACGCAGAGCCCGACGCGCCCACCTCCATCTACGCGCAGAAGCTCACGGAGGACGGGCTCAAGCTCGTCGGCAAGCGCAGGGAGATTCTCCGCAACACAGAGCCGTGGGAGAAGCACGTCACCGAAGGCTCCTTCATTCTGCGGCGCGGCGAATACTTCTACCACTTCTATTCGGGGAACGCCTGCTGCGGCCGGGGCTGTGACTACGCGCTCGGAGTAGCGCGCGCGCGCAAGCTGCTCGGCCCGTGGGAGAAGCACCCGCGAAACCCCATCGTTGACGACAACGCCGACTGGCAATGCCCCGGCCACGGCAGCATCGTCTCGACGCCGGACGGGCGCGACTTCCTTCTTTATCATTCGTACCGGCGCGCGGGCTGGACTTTCAACGTGGGGCGCGAGGCCTTGCTCGACGAGGTGACGTGGGGGCCGGACGGCTGGCCCGCCGTCAACTCGGGGCGCGGCCCTTCGAGCGTCGCCCCGTCGCCCGCGGGCGTGGCGGAAGAGGACGACTACACGGAAGTCCTCGACGAGTTCGACTCCGACAGGCTCGGCCCCGCGTGGCAGTGGCCGATGTCGATTGACCAGTTGGCGCGCGCAGAGAGGGGCGAAGGCGGCCACCTGAACCTCTCGCCTGTGTCGCTCATGCGTAGCGACGACATCACCGGCGCCGTCATCGCCCGCCAGACCCTTTCGGGCGACTACACGGTGGAAGCGGCCGTAAACACCCGCGGCACGGCGCAGGCGGCGCGCGCGGGGCTCGCGGCCTACAGTTGGCGCGACGCGGCCGTAGGTATCGCCTACGGCCGCGGACAGGTAGTCGTCTGGCGGCGCGAGGGTAAGGAGCAGAAGACGGTCGCGGAGGCTGCGGCGCCCGTCTCGCCGCAGGTCGTGCTCCGCATGACGGCGACGGGCGGAGAGTCTTTCCGCTTCGCCTACAGCGCCGACGGCAAAGAATGGAAGGAGCTGGGCGGCACGGTCGCCGGCAGCCACGTAGAGGGCGCGCGCGTCGCGCTCACGGCCGGGGGCGGCGCCGCGCGCTTCGACTGGGTGAGGATAAAGGCGGAAGGCAGCAGGCAGAAAGCAGAAGGCGGACTGCCTTCTTCCCGAGGTGAGCGATGAGTCAGGCGACAACTGTTGACGCTTCGGAGTCGGTGCGCGGGCGCGTCACGCGCGCGAAGGTTGCCTCGTTCGTTCAGCGGCAGGGGGCGCTGTTGGCGCTGCTGCTGGTCGGCGTGTTCGGATTCGCGCGCTACGAGCACTTCCTGACCGAGGAGAACCTGACGAACGTGCTGCGGCAGAACAGCATGCTCGGGCTGGTGGCGCTCGGCATGACGTTCGTGATCCTGACGGGCGGGATAGACCTCTCCGTCGGCTCGCTCGTCGCCGTGGCGGGCGTAGTCTCCGCCTCGCTCTCGGGGCAGGGGCTCCTGGCCGCGCTCCTCGCCGGCGTCGCCCTCAGCACCGCGCTCGGCCTCACGAACGGGCTCGTGATAGCGAAGGCGCGCATACAGCCCTTCATAGTCACGCTGGCGATGATGATAGCGGCGCGAGGCATCGCCTTGATTTACACGGACGAGAAGTCCGTGAGCGTAGCGGCCGGCGCGGGCGGGTTCCGAGAGCTGGGGCGCGCGCGGCTCGACCTCGGGTTCGTCTCCCTCCCTTACCTCGTCCTGATACTCGTCGCGGCCTACGCCGTCGGCTGGCTCGTGCTCAACTACACGCGCTTCGGCCGGCACGTCTTCTCGCTCGGCGACAACGAGGAGGCGGCGCGGCTGATGGGCCTAAACGTCGGGCGCGTGACGGTGGGCGTCTATACCCTTAGTGGTGCGCTCGCCGGTTTGGCGGGCGTAATGTTGGCGTCCCGCCTGGGCGCAGGCCAGCCGGTCGCGGCCGTAGGGTGGGAGCTCGACGCAATCGCGGCCGTGGTCGTCGGGGGGACGCTCCTGACGGGCGGGCAGGGCGGAGTGGGCTCGACGCTCGTCGGCGTGCTGCTCTTGAGTCTCATTCTCAACATCTTCAACCTCGAAGGCTGGATAAGCCCCTGGTGGCAACTCGTCCTTCGTGGCGTCATACTGCTCGCGGTCGTCGTGATTCAGAACCGCCTGAGCGCGAAGAAATGAAAGGGTGAGGTCAGGAAGTCAAAACACTTCCCGCTTCTCGGCTAAGGTCATGGGGAGATACAGCGAGAGTGAGATAGGCGAGTTCGTGCGGCGTGTGCTCGATGAGGGCTTCTGCGTCCTGCCCGAGCACTTCCCGCGCGCGAAGATGGATGCCTGGCGCGCGGCCTTCGGGCCGCTTCTGGCGCGCCACATCGAGCGCGAGGGGCATCTGCGCAACCGCGGCCCGGCGC
>DASPKR010000579.1:0-4270 GCA_035627975.1 Pyrinomonadaceae bacterium
CGAAGGCGCTGGGGTTGCAGACCGAGGCGTCCTACCGCTTCGAGCGCGGCACGGACTACGAGGGCGTGCGCCGCGCGCAGGACAGGTGCGTCGCGCTCATCTGCGAGCTGGCGGGCGGCACCGCGACCGAGGACGCGCTCGACGTTCACCCGCGCCGCCTCGCCCCCCCGCACGTCCGCTTCAGGCCGCGCCGCGTCGAGGCGCTCACTGGCCTCGCCGTCACGCCCGAAGAGTGCGCGCGCGCACTCTCCGCGCTCGGCTTCACGCCCGCGGGCGGCGAGGGCGGTAACGGTCACGGCGGCGCCGCGCCGTCTGCCCCAGGCGAAAGTATGCTCCTCGTCGCGCCGACCTGGCGCACGGACGTTTCCATCGAGGAGGACCTGGTCGAGGAGGTCGCGCGCCTCACCGGCTACGAAAAAATCAAGGATTCGCTACCACACTCGCCCGTCACCGGCGAGTACCTTCCGGGCGACGCGAGGCGGCGCTCCGCACGCCGCGCGCTCACGGCCGCGGGCTTCAATGAAGCCGTGAACATAAGCTTCATCGGTGGGGAGAACGAGGGCCGCTTCGAACTGATACCGGGCCTGCGAACGGCCGGGAAGGATGACGGCGAAGCCTTCGTCAAGCTCTCGAACCCCATAATCGAGGGCTCGACGCTCATGCGGCCGACGCTTTTGGCGGGCCTTCTCGAATCGGTTCGCCACAACTTCAACCACGGCACGCGCAGCGTCCGCCTGTTCGAGACGGGCCGCGTCTTCGCCGCGCCGGGCAGCGGGGAAGGGGGGCGGCCGAACGAGCTTGAGGCGTTCGCGCTCGTCGTCACGGGCGAGGCCCTTGAGGCGGGCCGCGCCACGGGCCGCGAGGTTGACTTCCTCGACGCCAAAGGCGCGCTCGAAGCCGCGGTCGGCATGATGAACGTTGGCGAGTTGGAGTTCGCGCCCGCATCGGTCTCTCACCTGCGCGAGGGGCAGTCGGCCCGAGTCTCACTCGGCGGGGAGGAGATAGGCACGCTCGGGAGGCTCTCGGACGAGACGGCCGCGCTCTACAAGTTCCGCCAGCCCGTCTTCGTGGCCGAAGTGAGCATGACGGCGCTGCTGTCGGCGCCCGAGACGCCCGCGCGCTACACGCCGCTCCCGCGCTTCCCCTCGGTCGTGCGCGACGTGTCGCTGCTCGCCGAGCGGCGCGTCACCTACGGCGAGATGCGCGCGGCCGTGCTCGGGCTCGGGCTCGAGCACCTGCGCGGCGTCGCGCTCGTTGACGTGTACGAGGGCGCAGGGCTCCCGGAAGGGAAGCGCTCTGTCACGCTGCGCCTCGATTACCGCGCCGACGACCGCACGCTGCGCGACGAGGAAGTTGACGAGGCGCACGCCCGCGCCGTCGCCGCACTCGCCGAAAGATTCGGGGCGCAACTGAGAGGCTAGATGTCGGGTGACGAATGCCAGGTGTTAGAAAAATCTCCTAACTAGCATCCGGCATCCGACATCTGACATCTGGCTCTTGCGCTCGGGCGCGTGAAGTCGCATAATCGCTCGGCAGTTTTGAAGGCCGCTGTGATGTTGGAGAATGGCGATGGTCGGACTGACCGGACTCGAAAAGTTCTCACACCTCGAAGACAAAATTTACCGCACCATCGAGCTGACCAAGACGCTCAGGCAGGAGAAGGAGGCCATCGAGCGCGAGATGGCCTCGGTGCGCCGCGAGCTGGGCGCGCTCATTGACGAGAAGGACAGGCTCGAGTCGCAGGTCGAGCGCCTGCTCGCCGAGCGCGACACCATCCGCATGAAGGTCGAGGCCATGCTCGACGCAATCGCCGTCCTAGACCCCGAGACCGCCGAGGTGATGCGCCGGTAGGCGGCGCGGAGTTCAGCCGAAGATGAGCGCCATCAAGAACCCGGCCGAGGGCACGCCCACCATCCGGGTCGAAATCTACAACCAGACCTACAACATCCGCTCGGACGGCGACAGCGACTACGTCATGGGGCTCGCGGAGTTCGTTGACAGCCGCATGCGCGAAATCTCCTCCGGCACCCTCACCGTTGACTCGCTCAAGGTCGCGATACTCGCGGCCCTCCACATCGCCGACGAACTGCACCGCCTCAAGCGCCTCCACGAGCAGACAGACCAGCAACTCGCCTCGCGCAGTGCCGAGTGCGCGGAGATGCTGGACCGCGTGCTGAAGGTGCGCGCCGCGGGCGAGCAGGCGGCCACGCAGAGCAACATAACCTTCTCCTGAGCCCTCAGCGTTCCCCAACAAAACGGGGCGGTTTTGTCAAGCGCGACGGCGCCCTTTTCGCGCTCGTTTTCCGGGCGGGCGCGGGCGCGACTGTGCTACTATCCGTCTTGGCTGAGGGAGTCAGTTCTGCGGGGCTCGTCACCGATTTACGATGATTGAGCCAACGCCGTAAAAAAGGGAGGCCGACGCCGCCAGCCAGTGTACAGCCCCTCAACGTAGGGACTGCCGGAGGCTGCGGCTTCTTACATAGGCCACCCACCTGTTAGCGCAGGTTCAATTGCGGCTTCGGAACGGCCAACGCGGTTCCCCCTCCGCCTCAAAATATCCGTAAAGCCGAATGGCCGGCGGTGAGTATGCCCACTCACCGCCGGCCATTCGCCGCTTTTTCGGTCTTCTTACAGGCTCACTCAGGGATGTCGTCGGGCTCCCCGGCCGCAACCGGCGGCGGCGCGAGCGGCGGGGCGCTCAGCGCCGAGCGGTAGCTGTCCGGCATCGAGATTACGCGGCCGTTCGGGTCTGTGACGACGTGGCCCGTCTCGCCCTCGGCTATGATCACGCCGTCGGCGGCACGTATTATCTCGTAGCCGAAGCGGACGCTGCGGCGGCGAAGCTCCGTTATGTGGGTGCGGACTATAAGCTCCTCGTCGTAACGCGCGGGCGCCTTGTAGCGGCAGTAAGACTCGGCCACGACGAGGTAGGCGCGGTCGTTCTCCTCCATGTCCTTGTATGCGAAGCCGCGCGCGCGGCAGAACTCCGTGCGGCCGATCTCGAACCAGACGAGGTAGTTCGCGTGGTACACTACGCCCATGCGATCCGTCTCGGCGTAGCGGACGCGTATGGCCGTCTCGTGCCACTCGTCGAAGAGGGCGTCGGCCTCTATGGGTTGCATCATCTGAAAGCTCAAAGCCTCTCGCCCGCCGCCGGGTCGGGCTGCCAAGTTCTGGCTTTTGGTCAAGGTGTTCGAGAGCCGTTCGGTTGAGCGGACTATAAAAGCGAAGGGTTCGTGATGTCAAAGCAAAACAGGGTTCGCGCGGGGGGCTGGCTGGCGCTTGTGGCGTGCGTCGCCCTATCTTCCGTAGGGGCCGCGGCTGCTGCGCAGAGGACGCAGAGGGCGAGGAAGCCGGCCGCGGCCGCGGCGGTCAACCCGAAGACTGCGGCCGTTCGCGCCGCGACGGCCGAGGTGTTGCAGGAGACGAGCGAGATAAGGAAGCTGCGCGTACTAAGGCCCGTCAAGAGCGGCGCCCAGACGCGCGAGGAGATAGAGCGCATGCTCATACGCAACCTCGACGAGAACTCCTCGCCCGAGGAGCTGCGCGTCTCCGAGCTTGCGCTCGAACGTCTCGGCATGTTCCCCGAAGACTTCCGCCTGCGCGAGTTCCTGATAAAGCTTTTGACCGAGCAGGTCGCCGGCTACTACGACCCCAAGAAGCAGCACTTCTACCTCGCCGACTGGATCGACCTCGACGGGCAGAAGCCCGTCATGGCCCACGAGCTGACTCACGCCCTGCAAGACCAGCACTTCAACCTCCGCCGCTTCGAGAAGTGGCCCGAGCACGAGTCCGACTCCGAGTTGGCCGCGCACGCGCTCGTCGAGGGCGACGCGATGGTGCTGATGACGCAGTACATCATGCGCAGCCCCATGCGGCAGCTCGCCATGCTCAAGTCGCTCGTCACTGGCGGGGCGGGCTCGACGGCCGTCTTCGACGCCGCGCCCCGAGTGCTGCGCGAGACACTCGTCTTCCCCTACACGCAGGGCGGCGCGTGGGTAGGCCAAGTTTACAACCGCGGCGGCTGGGAGGCCGTCTCCGCAGCCTACTCGAACCTGCCCAAGTCAACCGAGCAGATTCTCCACCCCGAGAAGTATTTCGAGGGCGAGGCGCCGCAGAAAGTCGCTCCCAAAGATTTGTCCGCGGCTCTCGGCAAGGGCTGGAAGCTCGCAGACCACGACGTTAACGGCGAGTGGGGCTACTTCCTGCTGGTTGACGAGTTTCTAAAGGCGAGGGAGGTTTCGCAGAAGGCGTCGGCCGGCTGGGGCGG
>DASPKR010000580.1:0-2638 GCA_035627975.1 Pyrinomonadaceae bacterium
ATGCCGGCGGCTTTGGCATAAAAGATTCCCGGCCACGCAACCTGCTCCCGCCTCGGCGCGGGAGCGCCCCTGACACTCTTTCAAACGCGAAAAGGATTTAAGAAGATGAGAAGCCGCCCCCAGGCCCTCGCCGCCGCGCTCGCGTGCGCGGCCTCGCTCGCGCTCTTCGCCGCCGCCCCGGCGCCGCGCGCCCAGAAGCTCGCAGCAAACAGCGCCGCCGCGTCCTACTCGGCGCTGGAACACGAAGTCATCAGGGAGTTGAACCTCGCGCGCACGCGCCCCGCCGATTACGCCGCGCACCTCGAAGAGATGCGCGCGCTCTTCTCGGGCAGGGAGCTTCGCAGGCCGGGCAGGGTGGCGCTCGTGACCGAAGAGGGGCCGGCCGCGCTCGAAGAGGCGATAAGGTTTCTGCGGGCCGCGAGGCCTCTGCCGCCTCTGACGCTCTCGCCCGGGATGTGCTCTGGCGCGAAGGCGCTCGTCGAAGAGCAGAGCGCCTCGGGAGCGACGGGCCACAGGGGCGCCGACGGGAGCTTCTGCGAGCAGCGCGCCTCGCGCTTCGGCGCGTGGCAGGCCCCCATCGGCGAAAACCTCTCTTACGGCGACGAGACGGCCCGCGAGCGCGTCATCGCCCTCATCATAGACGATGGCGTCGCCAACCGCGGCCACCGCGCGCGCATTTTTAACCCGTCGAACCGCGTCGTCGGCGTCGCCTGCGGCAGCCACCAGATGGGCGCAATGTGCGTCCTGACCTTCGCTGGGGGCTTCACCGACCGCCCCGCGGCCGCAAAACCCGGCGCCCCACGCCCCGCCGCCAGATCCGGCCGCGTTCCCAAAGCGCCCGCCGGCTCCAAGAAATTTTAGGGAGCCGGCCCGGTAAGTGAACCTAAACCGTGAAGGCCCATGACTCGCGAGTCGTGGGCCTTCACGGTTTGACGTAAGCCGCCTTGATTACCTGGTTCTTCCCGTCCAGCTCTTAAACAGCCCCAGCTCACGGGCGCGCCTCATGCCGTCCGTGAGTTGAGACCACGCCTCGAAGGGCATGTCGCGCCGTGCGTAGTTACAGCGTATGCAAGCGGGGACGACGTTATCCAGTTCGTGGCCCCTGTCATTGTCCACACGGTCTAAGGTCATCCTCAAGCCCGTCTCGCCGCAGTAGCTACAGCCTCCGGCGATTAAAGTCTCAATTTGTTCCTTCGTCAGGTCGCACGCCCGCCCGCGCAGCTTGTCCGAACGCCTGGCCTCTCGAAGAATAAAGCGCGCGACGTCTATGTTCGCCGCGCGCATTTGAGAGAATTTGAGGTTACGACGCCGCTGCCACGCCTGCTTCTTAGCCGGGTCTTTGTAGGGCATAAGAAATTGAGGCGAATCGGGATGACTGGATTCGAACCAGCGACCTCTCGCACCCCAAGCGAGCGCGCTACCAGGCTGCGCCACATCCCGTGACGGCGTTAAGTATCTCCGGAAACGGGCGGCTGGTCAAATGGGGAGGTGGGGCGTTCGGAGGCGAACGGAATTCGGTTCAGGAGCGACGTGCGCCGGGGGTTGTGCCGCCGGAGTCGAGTAGGCCGAGCAGCTCGCGGAGCTGTTCGCGGAGGCTGCGTATGGCGGCCCGGCGCTCGTCGGTCAGGCGGGGCGCGGCGTCGGCTACGGCGGCCCGCTCGGGGGGATTCTCTCTGGGAGCGGCGAAGGCTTGCGGCGGTGCGGCCTCTTCGGTCGGGGGGGCAGGCGGCGGTACGAGTTGGGGCGCGGTCGGCGCGCTCGCAGCGGAGGCGGCCTGCGCGCTCATCTCGGGCGTGACGACCTTGAGCTTGCTGGCGCCGCGCAGCTCGTTCGAGAGCTTCTTCTTGGCGCCGGCGATGGTGTACTGGTCTTCGTAGAGCAGCTCTTTTATGCGCAGAACCATCTCCACGTCGCGCTTGCGGTAGGTGCGCTGCCCGGCGCGGTTCTTCTGAGGGGCGAGCATGGGGAACTCCGACTCCCAGTAGCGCAGAACGTGCGCCTGCACGCCCGTTATGTCGCACACTTCTCCGATTTTGAAGAAGAGCTTTTCGGGGATGGGGACGGCTGCTCGGTTCATCTTTAACGGGCCTTTCGGGCGAATGAAGCCGGAGCGGAATTATGAGACGGATGAAATTTAAGAGTTTTGACCGCGAGCCGCCCCTCGCCAAAGCGGCCGGGCGCCAGACCCGCGCTCATGTTACTCGCGCCCCTTAAGCGCTGTCAACGCTATTCCTTAACCCGCCTCGGTTAAGGCGTAGGCGCAGCCGCCGGGGGCTACTCCTCTGCCGGCCTGAGCATGACGAGGCGGTTGACGGGGTCGAAGGTGAGTTCGAAGGGGCGCAGGGCGTCGCGGCCGAGGATGACGGGAGCGCCCTTCTGCGCGCGGGTCAGGAGATCTGTCGGGACGCCGCGAAGCACGAGCGGGCCGACGCTCACGGTGGCCGGGCGCACGCGCTGCGCCTCGACTCGGCCGCCGGCCAGGTCGCGCACGCCGGCGCGCTCGCGCCCGCCCGAGGCGTTGATGCCAAGAGCCCTCGCGGCGCTCGCGTCAACGGCGAGGCCGAAGCCGGAGCCCGTGTCCAAAAGTGCGCGCCTGCCTTCCGAGAGCATCACGAACGGGCGGCGGCTCCCGGCTTCC
>DASPKR010000581.1:0-4577 GCA_035627975.1 Pyrinomonadaceae bacterium
GGTGCGCGTGCATTAGCTCGACGGCGCGGCGTATGCGTCGGTCAACTAACCCGGCGCGCGAAAGCTCCAACTGTTCGGAGCGTCGGACGTTAGTGTGGCGGCGCAGGAGGTGGACGATCGCCTGCTCGACAAGGGCGGCGATGACAAGCTCCTGCCCCGGCGTCTCCTCCTCCAACTCGTCCGCGAGGTCGCGCCCGAGCCGCGCGAGCCGCTCGTCACGCTCGACCGAGCGCGCGCGGAAGGTCACGGAGGAGTCGGCGCGGGCTAGGCGGGCGCGGGCCGCGCAGTCGAGGACGAAGACGGGCGAGAGCGTTACTAACATGTACTCCGCGTGCACCCGCGCGGCGGCGCTCAGGCGGTCGCCGGGCGAGGAGAGCAAAGCGCCTCCGCGGGCGATAACGCCGCCTTTGGCCTGTTCTGACTCCCTGTCGCCCTCCGGCCGCCAGTGGAAGTCGCCCGAGAGGACGACGAGCGCTGCGTAGTCGGTCGCCGCGGCGCCAGACCAGCGCAGCCGACGGCCCGCGCGGTGCTGGAGCGTGAACCCCGGCGGGCGCGCGTAGATTCTGTTGACGGCCGGCTCCGTTCGTCTCATCGGGAAAGTGATGCGGCGCGCATGAGCGCGGGGTCGTTCGTGATGACCGCGCGGAGGCCATACGAGCGTGCGCGCGCGAGCCACGCGGGCGAGTCAACCGTCCAGACGACGACACCGAGGCCGCGCGCGCGCGCGGCTTCAACGACCGCGCGGCGCGCGAGCGTGTGGTGCAGCGAGACTTCGTCGGCGCCGCAGGCGAGCGCCTGACGGACGATGCGCGCGGCCGGGACGACCGGCCGGGCGAGGCTCCGCTCGAAGAGGGCGGCCGTGCGGATTTCGGGGGCGAGCCGCTTGACCTCGGCGATGGCTTCGTGCGCGAAGCACTTGACGACGGCGCTGCTCTCAAGTGAATGCTCGCGCACGGCGGCGACGACCGCCGCGGCCAGCCGGGCGAGGCGCGCGCCGTCCTCGCCCTTCATCTCGACGTAGAGTGTTTTGAAGCTGCGGCCGAAGCGCTCGAATAGCTCCGTGAGCGTGGGGACGTGCTCGCGCGCGAAGTCGGGCCGCGCGCAGTCGGTGAAGCGGCGGTTGAACCACTCGCCGACGCGCACGCCCGCCAGCTCTTCCGAGGTCATCTCTTCCACAAAGCCGGGGCGCAGGGCCGTGCGCTCTAGCGTGCGGTCGTGAATGACGACGGGGGCGCCGTCGCGCGCGAGCCGCACGTCGAACTCTACGCCGTCGGCGCCCGCTTCGAGCGCCAGCCCGAAGGCCGCCATCGTGTTCTCTGGCGCGTGCGCTGAGTCGCCGCGGTGGCCGATGATGAGAGGTAGGCCGTCCGAAGGGGCGCCGGTTAGGGGAGGCGGCGTGCGGCTCATTCTGCCTTCTTGCGCGGGGCGCGTTTCGCCGCCTTGCGCGGCGTCCGGGCGGGCTCGGCCGGCTGCTGCGCCTGCCCGGGCGCTGCCTCCTTCAGCGAAGCGCGTGCGCGGGGCCTCTTCGCGGGCGGCGCAGCGTTGCTCTCCGCGGCGGGCTCAGTCGAAGCGCTCGCCTCCGGCTCGGCGGGCGCGAGGAACCAGAGCGTCGTGAGCGGCGGAAGGTCAATCGAGGCCGAGAAGGGGCGGCCGTGCGCGGGCTGCCCTTCGGCCTCGAGCGCTCGGGTCGGTAGCGAGTCGGCGCCGCCGTAGATGGGGGCGTCTGTGTTGAGAATCAGCCGGTAAGTGCCGGCGCGAGGGAGGCCGAGGCGGTAGCCGGGGCGCGGCGCGGCGGAGAAGTTGCAGACGCAGACGACGCGCTCGCCCGACGAGGCGACGCGCATGAAGGCGACTATGTTCTCTAGCGCGTTGTCAACGTCCATCCACTCGTAGCCGCGCGGCTCAACGTCCCACTCGTGTAGCGCGGGGCGCTCGGCCGAGAGGCCGTTTAAGTCGCGCACGAGGTCGCGCAGGCCGCGGTGCTCCGCCTCGTCGAGCAGGTGCCAGTCAATGCTGCGCTCTTCGCTCCACTCTCGCCACTGCCCCAGCTCGCCCCCCATGAAGAGGAGCTTCTTGCCGGGGTGCGCCCACATGTATGCGTAAAGGGCGCGGAGGTTGGCGAACTTCTGCGCGCGCGTGCCGTGCATCTTGTTGAGCATCGAGCCCTTCATGTGCACGACCTCGTCGTGCGAGAAGGGGAGGATGAAGTTCTCGCTCCACGCGTAGGTGATGCCGAAGGTGAGGTTGTTGTGGAAGTAGCGGCGCACGAACGGGTCGCGCTCGAAATACTTGAGCGTGTCGTGCATCCAGCCCATGTTCCACTTGAAGTCGAACCCGAGACCGCCCTGGTCAGAGCCCTTCGTCACGAGCGGCCAGGAGGTTGACTCCTCGGCGATCATCAGCGCGCCGGGGTGGCGCTCGTGCACGACGCGGTTGAGCTCGCGTATGAAGTCAATCGCATCCAGGTTCTCGCGCCCGCCGTACTTGTTCGGCACCCAGCGCCCCTCGGAGCGGCTGTAGTCGAGGTAGAGCATCGAGGCGACGGCGTCCACGCGCAGGCCGTCAACGTGACACTCGTTTATCCAGAAGAGCGCGTTGGCGATGAGGAAGTTGCGGACTTCGTTGCGGCCGTAGTCGAAGATGAAGGTCCCCCAGTCGGGGTGCTCGCCCATGCGCGGGTCTGCGTGCTCGTAGAGCGGCGAGCCGTCGAAGCGCCCGAGCGCCCAGGTGTCTTTCGGGAAGTGCGCAGGCACCCAGTCCATTATGACGCCGAGCCCACGGTTGTGCAGGTAATCAACGAGGAAGCGGAAGTCGTCGGGCGTGCCGTAGCGCGCCGTGGGCGCGTAGTAGTTCGCGACCTGGTAGCCCCACGAGCCGCCGTAGGGGTGGCCCTTGAGGGGAAGGAACTCGACGTGCGTAAAGCCCACCTCGCGGCAGTAGTCGGCGAGCGCGGGCGCCGTCTCGCGGTATGTGAGCGGGCGGTTGCCCTCCTCTGTGACTCGCCGCCACGAGCCGAGGTGAATCTCGTAGATGTTCATCGGCCGGCGCAGGTGATCTTCGGAGGCGCGGCGCGCGAGCCACTCGCCGTCCGTGAACTGGTAACTAGGCTCATAGACGATGGAAGACGTGGCGGGCGGGACTTCCGTGTAGAGCGCGTAGGGGTCTGTCTTGAGGAAGGGGAGCATACCGCGGCGGTGAATCTCGTACTTGTAGAGCGCGCCGGGCTGAAGGTCAGGCACGAACAGCTCCCAGACGCCGGAGAGCCCGAGCCGGCGCATCTGGTGGAGGCGCCCGTCCCAGTTGTTGAAGCTCCCGACGACGCTCACGCCCTCGGCGTTCGGCGCCCAGACGGCGAACGAGACGCCGCCGACGCCGCCGAGGTCACGCGCGTGCGCGCCGAGCCTCTCGTAGATCTGCCAGTGGCGCCCCTCGCCGAAGAGGTGCTCGTCGAGCGGGCCGACGGTGGGCATGAACGCGTAGGGGTCACGCATCGTGAAGACGTTGCCGTCCGCGTACGAGACCCGGAGAAGGTAAGGGAAGAGCTGCTCGCGCCCTTCTATGAGCAGCTCGAAGAGGCCGGCGCCGTGCGAGCGGTTCATCAGGCGCGACGGCTCGCCCTCGATTAATACTTCGACGCTCACGGCCTCGGGCCGGAAGGCGCGGAGGACTACGCCGTGCGCGGTCGGGTGTGCGCCGAGTACCGAGTGCGGGGACGCGGAGCGGAGCGCGAGCAGCCTCTCGACCTCCGCTCGCGGGACGCCGGGAAAAGCGTCGCCCGCGCCCTGCTGGGTGCGCCTGTTCGTCATCCTCCCTGGCCCCCCGTGAAGGCCGGCACGGCGTCGTCGGCCTCGCCCGCGGGCGCGAAGGCGGCGGGCGAAATGTTGAGCGCGAGCGCGACCTCGCGCAACCCGTCCGGCGGCGGCGCGCCCGATGTGACGGCCTCATAGATAAACTCCTGCGCTCGCTCGGCGTTGGCTTCGAGCCCGAGCTCGCGCCCCAGTTCCATCAGCTCGCGAACCGATCGGAGGTTCTCGGGCGTCGGCCGCACGGCCGCCGCGCGCGCGGCGCTCGTCAGCGCACCCTCTAAGGCGCGGCCGGCGGAGGCGCGGTCGAAGCGGCGGCCGAGCCGAGCCGCCTCGCGCGCAAGCTCGAGCGCGCGTTTGTAGTCGTCTTCGTCGAGCTTGACGGCGCTGCCGTTAGACTTGCCGGCCGCGACGCTCCGCGCGGTCGCGCGCGTTTGGGCTAAGGTGCGCAGAAAAATGTCTGCGCCGTTGCCCTTCTCGAGGACGTTGCTTCTGGCTTCGGAGAGGGCGTCGAGGAACGACGCGACGGGCGGCGCGAGGCTCAGCTCCTCCATAAGCTCGATTGCACGCCCCGCCTGGCGCAGCACGATGAGAGTCTCGAGGCCCGCGACATCGTCGAAGAACCAGCCGCAGCTCGCGTACATCGCGAGCGCCGCGCGCGCGGCTTCCAGGAGCGTGAAGGCGATGACGCGCTCGCCGTCCGGGAGCGCGCGCCGTGCGTGGCGCGCGAGGAAGGCTTCGCGCGCGCCCTCGCGGCCCGACAGGACTTCGACG
>DASPKR010000582.1:0-3230 GCA_035627975.1 Pyrinomonadaceae bacterium
GGGCTTAAAGGTCAGGCGCGCGGCGTCGCCGGTCGAGGAGGCGGGCGAGGGCGAATGGCTCGTACTGGCGGGCGGTGCCGAGGCGCTCGCCGAGAGCGTGGGCTTGCTCGCGCAGGCGAAACTCGCGGCGGGCGAAGGGGCCGGCGCGGACGAGCTGCGCGCGATATACGTCAGGCCGTCGGACGCGGAGCTGAAGGAGCGATGTCAAGCGCCAGGGCAGTGAGGGAGATCGAGCACGCGGGGTTCCTCATCGGCGCCATGACCGAGCACGACCTGCTCGAAGTCGTTGAGATTGAGGAGACTACGGGGCTGAGCCTGTGGGGCTGGGACGCCTACCGCGCCGAGCTGGAAAGGCCCGAGGCCCTCATGCTCGCCGCGCGCTCGCCG
Organism: Pyrinomonadaceae bacterium; assembly: GCA_035627975.1. Taxonomy (GTDB): domain Bacteria; phylum Acidobacteriota; class Blastocatellia; order Pyrinomonadales; family Pyrinomonadaceae; genus QHXN01. Next base: position 388 of record DASPKR010000582.1, read on the forward strand.
CGGCCCGACCCCTCGACCGGCCGCATCGTCTCAGGCTTCATCGCCGCCCGCATGAGCGCGGACGAGCTCCACGTCAACAACATCGCCGTCAGGCCTCAAGCGCGCCGCGCGGGGCTGGGGAGCGCCCTTCTCGGCGCCGCTCTCGAGTTGGGCGCTGAGGGTGGCGCCGTCTCGGCCGTGCTCGAAGTCAGGGTCGGGAACCTGGCGGCGCAGGGGCTCTACAGGCGGCTCGGGTTCGTCGTCGTCGGCCAGCGGCGCAACTACTACAAGCAGCCGCCCGAGGACGCGCTCGTCATGGTCGCGCCGCTGGTTTCAAACGCTTGATACGGCCCCAGAATTGGGCTAACATTTTGGCAGTCGGAAAGGCCCGAACGCGTAGCCGCTTAACCGAAGGACGACGCGCCCCGGACGATGACACCACCCACGCATCTGAAAGGAGACATTCCGAGATGGAACTGACGAATGCGGACAGCCTTAAAGAGCAACTGCTGGCGAGCGACCCGGAGTTCCGCGAACTAGCGCGCGAGCACGGGCGCTACGAACAGCGCCTCAGCGAGTTGTCGTCGCTACAGTACCCGAGCGACGAGGAGCAGCTCGAAGAGATTACGCTCAAGAAGAAGAAGCTGGCCGTGAAGGATCAGATGCACGCAATCATGCTGCGACACCAGAAGGCGGAGGCCACCGTCCACTAGCGCCCGCAGCGCCCGCTGTGGCGCGCGGCGGCCGTGGATGGCTCCGGTAATGTTCTAAGGGGCGGGGGCGCGTCAAGGTTTTTGAGCGCCCCCTTTCCCGTTGAAGAGGCGGGGGAGAGTTTCGACGGATGCACAGAGAGGGTCTCATCTGGGTTTTAGTCCCGGCGCTGCTGGCTACTGCGGCCGGGCTTCTGGGTTTCTGGTGGGCGCCGCTTTGGGCGGTGGCTGCGCTTCTGGCGCTCGTCGCGCTCTTCATGGCCTACTTCTTCCGAGACCCGCAGCGCGAAGCCCCGGGTGACGCCGGCATCGTAGTCTCGCCGGCCGACGGGCGCGTCACGCGCGTCGAGAAGCTCGCGCGGGGCGACGCCGGCTCGCCCACGCTCGTCAGCATCTTCCTTTCGCCCTTCGACGTTCACGTCAACCGCTCGCCCATCGCAGGCACCATCCTCGACGTGACCTACACGAAGGGCAGCTTCAAGATGGCTACGCGCGAGGACGCGAGCCTAGTCAACGAGCAGAACGCTTTAACAATTCAGGGCGAGCTCATCACGGTCGTGTGCAAGCAGATAGCGGGCGTGCTCGCGCGCCGCATCGTCTGCTGGAAGAGGCCGGGCGACAAGCTGGGCCTGGGCGAGCGGTTCGGGCTAATCAAGTTCGGGTCGAGGACTGACCTCGTGCTCCCGTCCGAGGTGCGGGTCGAGGTCGAGGTGGGCGCGCGCGTGCGCGGGGGCGTGAGCGTCATCGGGAGGGTCTCTGATGGCTGAGCAGGGCGCGCGGAAGCAGGCGGCGGCCGCCGAAGAGCCGAGGGTCGAGAGGCGCGGCATTAAGAAGGGACTGTACCTTCTGCCCTCGGCCTTCACGGCGGCGAACATAGGCATGGGCTACTTCGCTGTGATGGGGGCGCTGCGCGGCTTCCAACTCCTCGACGGCGGGGGGCCGGACGCCGACGTTGCGCGCGCGACCGCGCACTTCGACAACGCCTCGCGCGCAATCGGTTGGGCCGTCCTCTTCGACGCCCTCGACGGCAGGATTGCGCGCCTGACGAAGACGACCACCGAGATAGGCATACAACTTGACTCGCTCGCCGACGTCCTCACGTTCGGCATCGCGCCCGCCGTGCTCGTCTATGCGTGGGGCTACGGGGCGGCCTTCCCGGACGGGAGCCAGCTACAGAGTCTCGGCTGGTTCGTCTCCTTCATGTTCCTCATATGCGGGGCGCTCAGGCTCGCGCGCTTCAACGTGCAGGCGATGCGGCCGCGAACGCTCGCCGAGGGGACAGCGAAGGTTGACAAGAAGAACTTCGTCGGGCTGCCGATACCGGCCGCCGCGGGGCTGCTCGCCGCGCTCGTCCACTTCGCGCCGCGCCCGCTCGCCACATACGACGGCAACCTCCCGAACCTTTACAGCGGCATCATCATGGGGCTCGTCGCCGTGCTCGCGCTCCTGATGGTGAGCACTATCCGCTATTCGAGCTTCAAGGCGGTAGGCGCAGGCAAGCGCAGCACGGCGAAGGTGCTCCCGCTGATGGCCGCCACAGGGATGCTCGTCTGGCTGTACTCGCGCTACGTGCTGCTCGCAATCGTGGGCGCTTACGTCGCGCACGGGCTCGTCCTCCGGCTGCTCTCGCTTTTACGTTTGAGGCCGCGAACGGAAGGGTGAGCCGCGCGCTCGTCAATCGGGCCTGTGGCCGGCGCTCGCGGTTTGGCCCGAGTAGGCGATGAGCCCCTTGCGCGTCGTCAGCAGTATCAAGTTGCCCTGAAGGAGCGGCGAGGCGCCGGTGTTGTTGTCCTCGCCGACGTGGACGCTGTTTATCTTCTTCCCGTCGTCTAAATCTAAAACGGGGCATTCGTCGCCGGAGAGGGGCGCGAGCAGCACGGCGTCGGAGACGACGAGCGGGCTAGCGGAGACCCGGCCCGCGAGCAGACGCTTCCAAATCCTGCGGCCCCTGCGCGGCGAGACCGAATAGACGAAGTTGTCGAGCGACGTGACCAGCAGCGACTTACCAGCCGAGACGACCGACTGAACCGACCCTCCCGTCCGCGCACTCCACACCAGCCGCCCAGTCCTATCGCTAATCGCATAGACCGAGCCGTCGGTCGAGCCCGCGAAGACCATGTCGCCGTCTAACGCGACTGGCGCGCGCAGAGCCTT
>DASPKR010000583.1:0-6042 GCA_035627975.1 Pyrinomonadaceae bacterium
CGGGCGCGACACGCTGCTCGTGCAGTCCGGCGAGGATCAGGTTTCCACGTTCGTCACGCGCGGGCGCGAGCTGCTCGCGGCGTCGTCTAACGGCGGGAAGCTTTTCCGGCTCGGCTCGGAGAGCGTAAGGGAAGGGAGCTACGAGTCGCCTGTGCGCGACGCGCGCTTCGTCGCCTCTTGGGGGCGCGTGTGGTGGCGCGGCCGCGGCGCCGTCGAACTTCAGACGCGAACGGGCAACACCGAGCGGCCCGACGCGACATGGAGCGAGTGGAGCACGCCCTACCGCGAGCCCTCGGGGACGGCCGTAACGAGCCCGCGCGCGCGCTTCATACAGTGGCGCGCGGTGCTCCGCTCGGCGGCCGGCGGCGAGGGCGCCGTGGTCGAGGACGTGAGCATCGCCTACCTGCCGCGCAACGTCGCACCCGAAATTTTGACGATTCAGATACTGCCCGTCGGCGTCGCGCTTCAGCCGATGGCGCAGATGCCGGTTGACCCCGGCGTGGAGGCCGCGGGGCTCGAGCCCTCGCTCGTTGGCGCGGTCGCCCAGATACCGCCGCGCCGGGCCTTCCAGCGCGGCGCCGTCTCCCTGCAATGGACGGCCGAAGACCGCAACGGCGACCAGCTCGAATATTCCGTCTATTACCGCGGCGTCGGCGACTCGACCTTCCACCTGCTGCGCGAGAACATGCGCGAGAACTTCTTCTCGGTTGACGGCGCGGCGCTCGGCGACGGCCGCTACGTCTTCCGCGTGGTGGCGTCGGACGCGCCCGAGAACTCTCTCGGCAAGGCGCTGACGGGTGAGCGGCTGAGCGAGCCGGTGGACGTTGACGGCACGCCGCCCGTCGTGCGCGTCGTGGGGGAGGCGCAGGCGCTCCCCGAGGGGCGCGCCCGCGTGCGCTTCGCCGTCGAGGACGCGAGCGGGATGGTTAGGCGCGCCGACGTGAGCGTTGACAGCCGCGAGTGGATGACGGTCTTCCCCGAGGACGGCATCGCCGACAGCCCGCGCGAGACTTACGCGCTCGAACTCCCGCTCGCGGGAGCGGGAGAGCACGTAATCTCGCTGCGCGCCTTCGACGGCGGGGGCAACGTCGGCAGCGCCCGCGTCGTCGTAAGGCGTTGAAAACGGGCCGCGCGGCCCCCGCTTTCATGGTAGGTTTTCTTACACGATACGGTGCGGGGGCGCCGGAAACGGTGCGAGGCGCGGCCCCGTCTTTTAAGTTAAGGCGCGAAAAGGCTTGGAAGTCGGCGAGTGCGTGCGCTGGCACTCCTTTTGCCAGACGGAAAGGCGAGACACGCGCGTCTCTCCTTTCTCCCTCCCATGCGCGGTTAAGACGAACATGAGGAGGCAGTTTTCGTGGCGATGAAACGACTGAAGCAAATCATTCTGACGGCGCTCGCCCTCTGCGCGCTCTCCGCGAACGCCCTGGCGTTCGACGACGGGCAGAAGGGCGACAAGAAGCCGCCCAAGCCCGACGTGAAAATCGAGAAGGGGCAGAAGCCGCCCCCTCCCCCGCCGCCCAAGAACGACGGCGGGAACCGGGGCGGCAACAACAACAAAAAGCCTTGAAGCGGCGGCCCCGCCGCAGTCCCTCATCGAAGGGCCGAAGGCGGGCCAGGGTTTTCGTCAAAAAGAAGGGCGCGCCCCCGAAGCTCTCGAGCTTTCAGCGGCGCGCCCTTAAAACTTTCAGGGGCAAAGGGAAATGAACAAGAGGGTGAAGTCAAAATTTTTGAGGGCGGCGGCCGCAGTCGTAACCCTGCTGGGCGCGCTGTCGGCCGCGCAGGCTCCGGCCGGCGCGCAGTCGAGGCGTGGCGGCGGCGGGCTGCTCGCGCAGGCCGAGCGCTATTCGGGCGACCAGTTCCGCTTCGAGACCGCGACGCCGCGCGGCGCGCGCGTCGTCTCCGTGAACCGCCCGTCCGGGGCGATGCTTCAGGCGATTGACCGCGGGCTCTCGGAGCTTTTCGCCGTCGCGCGCAGGCGAGGGTATCGCGCGCGCCTGAGCCATTCGGAGTACACCATCTTCGTCGCGCGCGCAGACCGCACGCGCAACGACGAGGGCCACTACTCGCCCGACATAGCGCTGGGCGCGGCGCAGTACCGCGGGAGCGTCTATGACCGCGGCGGCTACGTCTATGCCGCCGGCATGGTGCTCTCGATGGAGCCGGGCGCCTTCCTGATCGCCGAGCACGACCGCGACTTCCAAAGAGTCGCCGACGTCGCGCGCTACGAGGGCGAGCACATAATCCTTTACCACAACGACCGCCGGCTCTACTCCAAGACCGCCGACCACAGCCGCGGCGGCGGCCACCCCGTATTGCAGTAGCCCGAAGTGCGTGAGAAGAATCAAAGGGGCGGGGTGAAGAGACGCCGGGTCTCCTCACTCCGCCCCTCAATCTTTTGCCACTCCTCTGTTCTTACCTGATCGAGGTGGCCGAGAGGATTACGACGACGCTCTTGTCGCCGACGCTGGTGGTGCCGACGACAACGCGCTCGCCCTGCCGGAGGCTGACGGGGTTCTTGAAGCCCACGTCCTCGTAAACGACCTTGTCGGCCGATGCGAGCAGAGGGATTTTCATGTCGAGCGAGAACTCCTCGACCTCAACCTTGCCGGGGCTCGCCGTGGGGTCGAGCGAGACGGCCCGTATCGTGTAGTTGTAGAAAACTGGGTTGCGGCCGGCCGCGGCATTGTCGGTGAGCTTAAGGTCTGCGACGCCCTTGTTGTAGATCTCGCCGCGCCCCTCGCGGCTGCGCACGACCTGCGAGCCCATCAGCGTGTAGCTCTTGTAGCCGAGCGAGGGTTGTAGGCGGCTGACCGCCTCGTTCAGCTCGGCCGGGAAGCGGTTCGAGGCGGCGGGGTCGTTCGACGCCACCAGCATGTGAATTTGGAACTCGACCGATGGCGGCGCAGGCACCGGCCGGTCGAAGCGCTTGATGGCCTCCTCTATTACGGCGATGTTGGCGGCGTAGTCGCGCACCGTGATGGTCTTGAACTCGCGGTTCGGGCTGATGAGCGCGCCGCCGTGGCCGCTCCCCAGCGGGTGAAGCACCGAGGCCAGCATGACCGGGTCGCGGTGCGTGACCTCGAAGACGCGGTTGCGGAACCTCTCGAAGCCGGGGCTGCTCTGCTGTTGCGCGGCGCCGGGCGCGGGCGACTTCTGCTGCTGCTCCTCCTGCGCGCGCGCGGCCGCGGGGGCTAGCGAAAGCAGGAGCGCGAGCGCGAGAACAACTCTGCTCTTGACTGAAGACATACTTTCTCCTCTCGGGTTGCGGCTGTCGTGCGGCGGCCGTGGCGCCCCCGCTCCGGCAGACTTACACGCCGCCGCGCGCGGAAGGTTTCAGAAACAGCGCGGCGGCGCGCGCGGCCGAAAGGTTGACGCGCGGGCGCGGCGCGGCTACAAAGGAGCTTGTTCTTTTGAGCCCGCGAAGGAAGCCTCCCCGTCACGGAAGGCTTCGGCCTCCCCGGAACCAGATGAGACGAATTGATCTCACGAAGGCGCAGGCGGCGCGCTCCTCGACGATACGCGACATCAACCGCCAGATAGTGCTCAACTACATACGCGACCGCGAGCCCATCTCGCGCGCCGACATCGCGCGCGTCACCGAGTTGCAGCGCTCGACCGTCTCCACCATCGTCGAGGAGCTTAAGGCCGAGGGCCTCATCGAGGAGGTGGGCGCCGGCCAGTCCACGGGCGGCCGGCGCCCGACGATGCTGCGGCTGCGCGCGGCCGGCGTGCTCGCCATCGGCGTTGACATAAAGCCTTCGTCCACGACCATCGTGACGAGCGACCTGGTGGGCCGCGTCGTCGAGCGCGAAGAGTTCCAGAACAGCCCGCGCCCCGACGAGATGGCCGCTCAGGTCATCGGGCGCGTCCGGCAGGTCGCCGAGCGCGACAGCAGCGGCCGCGTCGCCGGGGTCGGCGTGAGCCTGCCCGGACTGGTTGACCCGACGACGGGGCGCGCCATCTACATCCCCTGGTTCCGCTGGCGCGACTGGGCCATCGCCGAGGAGATAAAGAAGGCCACGGGCCTGGACGCTCAAGTTGACAACGACGCGAACGCCGCCGCGCTCGCGGAGCTCTGGTTCGGCCGCCCCGAGGTCAGCGACTCGCGCGACTTCATAATGGTTCTCGTCGCCGAGGGCATCGGCACAGGCATCGTCTTCGACGGGCAGATTTACCGCGGCGAGCGCGGCGCCGCGGGCGAGTTCGGCCACATGGTCGTCGGCCAGCACGCGCCCGTCGCATGCTCGTGCGGCAACCACGACTGCTGGGAGGCTTTTTCGTCGGAGCGCGCGGCCGTCGCGCGCTACGTGAAGAACGTTGGCGGGGGCGACGCCAAGGCGGCGCGCATCTGCTTCGGCGAGCTGGTCGAGCGCGCGCTCGGGGGCGAGCAGGCCGCCATTGACGCCCTGACGGAGACGGCGCACTACCTCGGCATCGGAATCTCGAATTTGATAGTCGGCCTCTCGCCCGAGTCGGTCGTCGTGGGCGGGGCGATTACGCGCGCTTGGCCCATCATCGCCCCTTCGGTCGAGGAGACCATACAGCGCAGCATACGGCGCGGGCTCCCGTCGGCGCGCATAGTGCCCTCGACGCTCAACGGCCCGACGCTCATGGGCGCCATAAGCCTCGTCCTCTCGCGCAAGTTCGGGCTCGCCGAAGTCTAGGAGCCCTTCGACTTAATCGCACGGATGAGAAGAGCTGATGTCGTCGTAGTCGGCGCGGGCGTGATAGGCGCGAGCGTGGCTTACCATCTGGCCGCGCGCGGCTGCCGCGACGTGCTCGTCGTGGAGCGGGGCCAGTCGCCCGCGCCCGGCAGCACAGGCAGGGCGACGGGGGGATTTCGCTCGCAGTTCGCCACGGCGGTCAACGTCCGACTCTCCCTGCTCTCGCGCGCAAAACTTCTGGGGTTCAGCGACGAGCACGGCGTTGACCCCGGCTACAGCCCGCGCGGCTATCTCTTCCTCGCGGGCGACCAGGCGCAGATGGCTGCGCTGCTCGCGGCGCAACGGGTGCAGCGCGACGAGGGGCTCGCGGAGGCGCGGGCCGTGAGCGCCGAAGAGGCGCTGCGCCTCAACCCCGCGCTCGGCGGCGAAGGCTTCATCGGAGGCACGTTCTGCCCGACCGACGGCTTCATACGCCCGCTCGAGATACTGCGCGGCTACACGGCTAGCGCGGAGCGTCTCGGCGTTAGCTTCGAGCGCGGCGTGGGGGTCGAGGGGTTCCGCAAGGGCGCGGGCGGGCGCGTCGAGTCGGTGTTGACGACGGCGGGCGAGATAGCGGCGGGCTCGGTCGTCAACGCGGCGGGGGCGTGGGCCGGGCGCTTGGCGGCGTCGGCGGGGGTGGCGCTCCCCGTCGTGCCGCTCAAAAGGCAGGTCGCCGTCACGCGGCCTTTCTCGCGGCTGACGGAAGAGATGCCGATGACCATATTCGTCGGCGACGGCTTCCACCTCCGTGTGCGCGACGGCCGCGTGCTGCTGCTCTGGCCCGACGAGCGGGAAGACAGAGGCTCTTTCAGCATTGAGGTCGAAGACGAGTGGGTGGCTAGCGTCCTCGGGAAGGCGCGCGCGCGCCTGCCGTGCCTGGCCGGGGCCGAGGTGGAGCGCGAATTGTGCTGGGCCGGCCTCTACGAGATGTCGCCGGACAAGCACGCGATACTCGGCAGGGCGTCCGGAGTGGAGAACTTCTACCTCGCGAACGGCTCGTCGGGCCACGGCGTCATGCACTCGCCCGCGCTCGGCCAGCTCCTCGCGGAGATTATCCTCGACGGCGAGGCCCACTCTCTCGACGCGCGCCCGCTCCGCCCCGAGCGCTTCGAGGAGGGCGCGCCCAACGTGGCGCACGACTTCCTCTGAGGGGGAACGCCGGGCCTTTTAGCCGTTTATTCAATCCCGACGGACGTTCGCGCGCGGCTTGACAGCATCGGGGCTGCGTTTTAAAGTCGCGGCCCTCACGCGCGGCGTGGCCCCCGTGGGCGCGCGGCTCTCCCGGCCCCGAACCCTGCACAACTTCAGACGGCCTTTTTGGAGGACGATAGATGAAAAA
>DASPKR010000584.1:0-4225 GCA_035627975.1 Pyrinomonadaceae bacterium
CGATGCGGCGCTTCGGCGCTGGCGATCTCGTCATAGTCGCGCGCGGCCGGCGCTACTTCAGCAACGACGCCTTCATCTCGCGCCTCCAGGCGGAGGCGAGGCCGGCCGCGGCCACCTCGCTCGGCGGTGTGCCTTCGGCGGGCGTTTACGTGCTCGACGAGGCGTCGCTTCAGATTCTCGCCGGGGCGCTCGGCCGCTAGAGGGCGCGTGAGCGGGGCGCGCAATCGCCGCGCTGAAGTGGCAACGCGTCCTCCGGCCGTGGGCATCGGAGGGCCGACAAACGGGCCGGCGGATAGATCCACTGCGGAGGGGAACGGGCGTTGCTTGCGTGTAGCGCGCGCCCGAAGTTTTCCCTCCCGCTCGGCGCGGGGGCGCAGTCCTTTCATTTCCGTTGGAGCGCAAACGGTGAGGGAGAAGGAACGAAGAGGCGAATGACGAACTCTAAGCCAGGGCCGACCGCGCGCGCCGCGCTCTTCCTCCAGGCGGCGCTCCTACTGCTGCTCGCCGCGGCGCCAGCGCGCGCGCAGATGTCGGCCGCGCGCGAGGACGAGGACTTACTCCCGAAGGCCGCGGCGCGCCCGCCTCTCTTCCGCATGGAGGTCACGCCCGTCGGGCGCGACGCGCAGCTTCTGACCGTCTTCGGCAGCCTCGCCGGCCTGCCCGACGCCGAGCCCGGCGGCGCGGACGTTCCGCTCGTCTGCATACTCCGCGACACGCTCGGCGACTCGTCGCCCGAGAACGACCGCCTGCGCTACGTATGGGCGCTCACCTACACGCGGCCCGGCGCGTGGCAGCGCTTTGCCTCGGCAGTCCCCTTCCTTTACGGCCGCGTCGGCGGGAAGAAGAGCGCTTCGACAGGCGGGATGCCCCCGCCCGTCATCGACCTCGCCGCCCCCGAGCGCGACGTGTGGCGGCGCTTCATGTGGGCTGCTCTACGGAACATCGTCGTCAACCCTTACGGCGCCGTCGCCAAGACCTCCTCGGGGACGTATCGTCGCAACTCCGAGCGCTACCGGCAGGCGCACATCCTCCGCGCGCTCGCGATACTTTCGCTCTACGAGGCCGAGACAGGCGAGCGCTCGCCCTTCACGCCCGCCGAGACGGACGAGATTCACGCCCGCCTGATGCTCGCCGACAAGTCATTCGGCGGCCTGATTGACGACGCTTACCTTGAGCGCGTGCGCGGCCGCACCGACTCGCAGTGGCTCGACACGCGCGGCCATAATTGGGAGCTTCTGCGCCAGAGGGTCGAGGCCGAGGGGCTGCACTTCGAGCCTTTGGAGATGCCGGACGGCAGCGCCACGCACGCGCTCGTCTGGGTCTCGCGCCATGACCTGGCCGCGAACGCGAAGAAGAAGTTCAACTCTCGCTTCCTGAACTTCAAGAGCCCGTGGGGCGACCAGAGGCTCGCGGGCTGGACGGGCCACACCGAGACGCGCTACTTCGACGCTGAGGGCCGGGCCGTCCCCGAAGGCGCCGCTGGCGCGCGCGCCGTCGAGTTGATACCCCTCGCGCTCTACGGCCTCGACCACCCGAAGATACCCTCGCTGCTCGTGGACTTCCGCGACGGTTCGAACCCGAAGCGACGCGAGATGTCGCACCGCGTCATAGAGGACGTGGCCTCGAACCTGCTCGCGCTCTCGCGGTTCGGCGACGTACATTATTTCCTGGGCCGCACCGTCTTCGACTTCGTCACCAGCCGCCGCGGCATGGACTTAAACCAGCCTTCGCGCCTTCGCGCCTACGCGCAGTTGAAGCTGCTGCTCTCGCTCGACGCCACGCTCGACCGCGACCTTCGCGAAGAGATCGGGCGTCGCATTGAGTGCGTCTCGCTTAACCCGCTTGAGAACGACCTCGCGGCCGAGGCGAGGCTCGCGCGCGAGCAGCACGCGGCTCTTCTCGCCTACGCCTCGCGCCCCGACGGCCTGCCGGCGCACCTCGACCGCGAGCGCCGCTCCGAGATGGTCGCCGTCGAGCACGGCCGGGCCGAGCGGGTCATGTTCCGCTTGGCGAGCGTCTTAAGCCTCGGCTTCTACAAGCACCGCGAGAGCGCGGCGCCCGAGGTGGTTCGCGCCGCGCTCGACCGCACGCGGAGCCTCGCGTACCACCGCCGGTTCCTGCGCGAGGTCGCGAAGAGCAGCCCCGTCGTCGAGGTCGTCTGGAACGCTGAGGACGTCCGCCGCTCTCTGCGCCACGTGGCGGAGGCAGGCGGGCGCGCCGACACGGCCACGGCCCGCGCCGCGGCGAGAATCTTCGCTCAGACCCGCGACGACGAGACGCGGCGCCTCAGTCTCGCGTGCCTCTACCGCATCAACAACGAGGCAGCGAAGAGCGAGTTGCTCCGCATCTACCGCACGCCCGACCTCGACTCGGCCCTGCGCGACCTCACGGCCGAGTACCTCCGCAACTCGCTGCGCGAGGAGCAGCGCATCAAGCCTGCGGACGCCAGAGCCATCATTAGCGTCGTCGGGGGACAATGAGGGGCAAGCGATTCGTCTCACTGCTGCTCCTCCTCTTCTGCTGCCCCGTCGCGCTCGGCGCCGGGGCGCGCAGGCTCGTCGTCCTAAAGGTTGACGGGCTGCCGCAGTCCGCCGTCGAGCGCTTCGTGCGCGAGCGCAACCCGCGCACGGGCAAGAGCCTTCTGCCCTGGATAGAACACGTCTTCTACGAGCGCGGCACGCGCCTCTCGAACTTCTACGTCCGCGGCATGAGCCTGTCAGGCCCCTCCTGGTCGCTCCTAGACACGGGCCAGCACCTGCAGATAAAGGCCAACGTAGAGTTCGACCGCTACACCCTCCACTCCTACGACTACCTGAACTTCATCCCCTTCTGGATAGCGAACGTCGCGGGCCAGCGCGTTGACATGCCCGGCCCCGAGTTGCTCGACGAGGTCGGCACGCCGCTCCTCGCCGACGCCTTCCCGAACGACGAGCGGCATTTGAGCTTCCAGCTCTACCAGCGCGGCACGCGCTGGACGACCCTACAGCGCGCCCTACAGAACCGCGTCAGCTCTCGCCGCCCGCGCGAGCTTTTCGACGAGTGGAACATCGGTATTGACTCGCGCGAAATCCTGATGGAGCAGATGGAGCGCGAGATGGTCGAGAAGCTCAAAGACCCGCGCATCCGCTACCTCGACTTCTACACGACTGACTTCGACCACGCCGCCCACCACAACCGCGACCGCGCCACGCAGTTGGCGGCCCTTCGCGACCTCGACGCCCTCGTCGGCCGCGTCTGGGCGGCCGCGCAGGCGTCGCCGCTCGCCGCCGAGACTGCGCTCGTGCTCGTCTCCGACCACGGCACTAACACCGACGAGCGCGTCTATAGCCAGGGCTATAACCTCGTCCACCTGCTCGCCAGCGCCGAGGGCGGCGGCCACCACGTCGTAACGAAGCGGCGGCTCCTGAACGACTACGCCCTGTGGGGCATCTACCCGCTCGTCTCGCTCGTCTATACTTCCTCGAAAGACTCCTACTACCTCGACGGCCAGAGCGCGAAGTACCCGACCGCCCTGCTCGACTTCGACGGCAACGAGCGCGCCGCGATCCAGCTACGCGACAGCGACCTGAACCTCATGCACGCGCTGCTGCTCGAGCTCAGGCACGACGGCCTCCCGCCCGAGGTTCGGCGCGCGGCCGCGGCTGCCTTCTTCGCAGTCATCGAGCGCCGACGTGAAGGGTGGAAGAAGACATTTGAGGAACTTCGCGAGGAGGTCTATGCGCTGCGGCGTCTCATCGAGCGGCAGCGCGCCGTTGTCGAGGCGCTGCCGAAGAAGTGGGCGAAGGAGGACATGAGCGCCGGCCGCGACCGTGAGGCTCGCCGGCAGTTCGCACGCCTCGATTCCTGGCAGACGGACGAGCGCGAGTACACTTCTTATCTTCAGACGCTCGCCAACCTGCTCGCGCTCGACCCGGCGCGCTTCAACCCGCGGGCAGTCGTCGTCGAAGACCTGATAGCGAAGGGCACGATGGGCGACCACAACACCCTTCACGAGTTGCAGAACTACGTCGTCGGCCCCGCGCCCGGCGGGCTGGTGCTCGCGCCCGACGGCTCTCTCGACCTCGAGCGCAGCTTCGTCCGCGTCAACTACTTCTCTCTGCTCGGCGACGCCTCCGTTCGCAACAACGTGCAGCGCGGCGTCGAGAACCGCCCCGTTGACTTCGTGGCCGTGAGGCTGCCCGCCGAGAGCCTGGGAGGCGCCGAGCGGGGCGGCGAAGACCTGCGC
>DASPKR010000585.1:0-2957 GCA_035627975.1 Pyrinomonadaceae bacterium
AGGCAGACCGTCTCTACGAGCGGCGCGAGTCGCCGGAGCGCGCGCGCGAAGCCCTCGCGTTGCTCAGGCGCGCGCTCGCGGCCGACTACAAGAGCTACGAGGCCGCGTGGAAACTGGCGCGCGCCGGCTTCTACGTTGGCACGCACGGGGGCGGCGAGGAGAAGGCTCGCCTTGAGGCTTTCCGCGAAGGCATAGCGGCGGGCGAGGTCGCCGTCCGCATCGAGCCGAACAGGCCCGAAGGACACTTCTGGCTCGGCGCCTGCATCGGCGGCCGCGCCAAGCTCCAGGGGCCGCTCTACGCGCTCTCTTCGGCCGGAGACATACGCCGCGAGATGGAGGAGGTCATCAAGCTCGACGAGGGCTTCCAGGCCGGCAGCGCCTACCTTGCCCTCGGCCAGCTAGACCTGGAGCTGCCGGAAATACTCGGCGGCGACGACGCCCGCGCCCTACAGAATCTAGAAAAAGGCTTGCAATTCGGCCAGAACAACGCGCTCCTCCGGCTGAGGCTGGCCGAAGCCTACTTCAGGCTGAAACGGCACGCCGAGGCGCGCGCACAGGCCCGCGCCATCCTCGAAATGAAGCCGAGCCCCGGCTACGAGCCGGAGTACAAACAGGCGGCCGAAGGCGCGAAGCGACTGCTTGAAAAGATTAAGTAAACGCGGCCGGACTGGGCTGCTCCCGCCGACCCGCACACCCCGCAACAAAATTTGCAACCGAGGCCCTCTGGCGGCTTGACCGCCGGGGTGTCTTGTGCGAAAGTGCTGGCTCCGCGTGACCACTCTTTCCCGTATGGTCACGAATTCTTACGACAAGCGACAGCGAAAGAAAGTTCCCGAAGGCGTTACACGTGTACTCTTGTGGGCCGTTAAGTAAAGCCCCGTCCTGTTAAAGGCTTCATTTTTAGCGCCGGTTTCATCTGGAAACGACACTTGCCCGCAGCAGCCGGGCGCGGCTCACCCCGACGCCCACTCCTCAGTAACCTACATGCTACGGAGGGACGATGAAGAGAACTTTCTGCACGCTCACATTGGCGGCCTTGTGCTGCGCCACCTTTAGCACACTCACCACGCTCGCGCAGGGCCGCTCGGAGGCCATGCGCCCGACCCACTTCGACAGGATGGAGCGCCCGCTGCGCGAAATCTCCGACAGGCCCGTGACGACGCCCGCGCGCAGCGGCCGCGACTTCGAGCCGGGGCGCCCGAGCCCGGTCGGTAACTCGAACCCCGGCGGCGTGGACCCGCTCGTGGAGCGCAGCCAAGGAACCATCGGCGCCTACGCGGAGCCGAAGGCCGCGACCAGCGGCGTCCCCGTTGACCCCACCTACCGCGTCGCGCCGCCCGACACCACCGGCGACCTCGGCCCCAACCATTACGTGCAGTGGGTCAACCTGCGCTACGCCGTCTATACAGTCCAGCGCGACAGCTCGAATAACATCACAGGGTTCAGCCCCGTGGCCGGCTTCCCCAAGCAGGGCAACGCCATCTGGCAGGGCTTCGGCGGCCCGTGCGAGGCGTACAACGACGGCGACCCGCTCGTGCAGTACGACCAGTTCGCGAACCGCTGGGTGATGACGCAGTTCGCCGTCTCCTCCCAGCCTTACACGCAGTGCGTCGCCGTCTCGACCGGCCCCGACCCGACCGGCACCTACTACCGCTACGCCTACTCCTTCGGCCGAGAGTTCAATGACTTCCCGAAGATAGGCGTGTGGAGCGACGGCTACTACATCACCTACAACATGTTCCGCAACGGGCGCACCTTCTCGGGCGCAAACATCTGCGTGCTCGAGCGCGACAAGATGCTCCTGGGCCAGTCGGCCCGCCAGATTTGCAAGCTGACGACAGTAGCCCACAGCCTCCTGCCGGCCGACATAGAGGGCTCGACACTGCCCCCGGCCGGGAGCGCGAACCCGATGCTGAGCATCGGCACGAGCTCGATGAGCGCCTGGCGCTACAGCGTCAACTGGGCCGCAGGCACGGCGACTCTAACGGGGCCGACCACGGTCTCGGGCGTCACGTCCTTCAGCCGCGCCTGCGGCGGCGGCGCCTGCATCCCGCAGCCCGGCACCTCGCAGTTGCTCGACTCGCTCGGCGACCGCCTGAACTACCGCCTCAGCTACCGCAACTTCGGCACGCGCGAGTCCATGGTAGTTAACCACGCCGTCGCCACAAGCGGCAGGACGGGCATACGCTGGTACGAGCTGCGCAACGCCTCCGGGCAGACGCTCGGCACCGCGCCGCCCGTAGTCCACCAGCAGGGGACGTTCTCGCCCGACGCGACCTACCGCTGGATGGGCAGCGCCGCCATAGACAAGACGGGCGGCATCGCCATCGGCTATAACGTCTCCAGCTCGACCCTCAAGCCCAGCATTCGCTACGGTTACCGCGGCCCAGCGGACGCGCCGGGCGTGTTCGGCAACGAGACAAACATCCTCGCCGGCAGCGGCTCGCAGCTCACCAACCTCGCGCGCTGGGGCGACTACAGCACACTGAGCGTTGACCCGGTTGACGGCTGCTCGATGGTCTTCACGACCGAGTACCTGCCTTCGGACGGCACCTTCAACTGGACGACCTACATCTACTCGTTCAAGCTGAGCACCTGCCAGTAAAGCTCAGGTATTAAACAGACAAAGGGGGGCCGCGAGTCGCACTCGCGGCCCCCTCCCTATTTTTCTCAGCCCGCCCGTCAACCCTTAATGGCTATCCCCGCGCAGCAGCCAGAAAATCGCCGCGCCGAAGAAGCCGCACCCTAGCGAGTCGCTCACAGTCCAGTAGAGCGGCATCCCCGACGTGTAGTCAATCACGAAGAAGACGGGCGCGGCCAGAAGGAAAGAGAGGCCGTTGAGCCAGATGAGAGGGCGGAACCTCTCCACGTCCGAGGCGAGCACGAAGAGCCCTACGCCGTGCATGCCGTAGGTGTAGGACGCCTGCCGTATGAGGAACATGAGGACGGCGCCTTCG
>DASPKR010000586.1:0-2181 GCA_035627975.1 Pyrinomonadaceae bacterium
CGACGAGGAAGCCGCCCCGGCCCGCCGCCTCGCGGACGGCGCGAATCTCGTGCGGCGACGCGACGACGCCGTCAAGGCCGCTCTCGGCCGCGAGGCGCGCGAGGCGCGCGACCTGCTGTTCGACATGGTTCGCCTCGACTCCCGATTCTGCGAGCGCGGCGGCGTCCATGCTCGTGAGCACCGTGACGGCGATCAGGCTCGGCCGCCCGACGCCGAGCCGCGCGGCCTCTTCCGAGACGGCCTCGGCGGCGCGGCGCATCATCTCGGAGCCGCCGGCCGCGTGGACGTTTAAGAGCGAGACGCCTAGGCGCACGGCCTCGCGGCACGCGGCGGCCACGGTGTTCGGGATGTCGTGGAACTTGAGGTCGAGGAAGACGCGCGCGCCAGCAGAGACGAGCGAGCGCACAAGCTCAGGGCCCGCGGCCGTGAAGAGCTGCGAGCCGACCTTGAACATGCCGGCCTCGCCGCGAAGCTCCGCGAAGACGCGCTTCGCCTCGTCGGCCGTCTCCACGTCGAGCGCGACAATCAGCTTCTCTTTCGCCTTTGCGTTCGCAGGAATCGTCATAAGCCTAAAACGTCAGGGCGCGGCCGCAAGCTCGTCGGCGCGGCAGCCCACGGCGTCGTCAAGATTGCGGAAGCCCTCGCGGGCCAGTATCTCCGCGAGCCCATCGTTTATGTCGCGCGCGACGCCGGCCCCCTCGTAGATAAAGCCCGTGTAGAGTTGGACGAGGCTCGCGCCGGCGCAGATTTTCTCCCAGGCGCCGCGTGCGTCGAAGATGCCGCCGACGCCGACTATCTCCAGCTCGCCGCGCGTGAGCCGCCGTAGCTGAGCGACTGTGCGAGTCGAACGCTGCGCTAACGGCGCGCCGCTCAAACCGCCCTCGCCGAAGGCCGCGACCTTCTCGCGCGGCGTGCGCAGGCCCTCGCGCGAAGTGGTCGTGTTCGTCGCTATGATGCCGCGAACGCCGGCGCGGCGCGCCGCGTCAACTACCAACTCGAGCTCGCCCTCGCCGAGGTCGGGCGCAACCTTGACGAGCAGGGGGAGCGGCGGCCCGCCTCGCGCTCGGGACAACTCCTCGTTGCGCCCGCTGAGCGCGCCGAGCAGCGCCGACAAACGATCCGCGCGCTGAAGCTCCCGCAGCCCCGGCGTGTTCGGCGAGCTTACGTTCACTGTCACGTAGTCGGCGTGCTCATAAACCAGCTCGAAGCTTGCGAGGTAGTCGGCCGCGGCCTCCTCAATCTCGACGACGCGGCTCTTGCCGATGTTGACGCCGAGCACACAGTCAGGTCTGCCCCCGCGGAGCCTTTCGGCGAGCGCCGCGGCGCCCTCGTTGTTGAAGCCCTGCCGGTTGACGAGCGCGCGGTCGAGGGGCAGCCGGAACAGGCGCGGCCGCGGGTTGCCGGGTTGCGCCAGCCGCGTCACCGTCCCAACTTCAACGAAGCCGAAGCCGAGCGCCGCGAGTTCGCGCGCAGCCACCCCGTTCTTGTCAAAGCCCGCGGCGAGGCCGACGGGGTTCTCGAAGCTCAGGCCGAAGCGCCGAAGCTCTCCGAAGGGAGAGCGCGCGAAGCGCGAGCGCGCAGCGCGCCTGAGCGGCCCCGCGCCGAGCCCGAGCCTCAGAGCCTTAACGGCCGCTTCGTGCGCCGTCTCCGGCGGGAGCTTGAAGAGCAGGGGGCGCAGAATCGAGCGATAGAGCATCGGCCGTGCCGGTCGTCTCCTCGCGAACCGAATAAAGGGGAGTGCTAAAAGCCGGGGCTGAGCCTAGCAGAGGGGCGGAAAAGCTGTCAAAAGAAGGGAGTCAGAAGAGGAGGGCGCTTCATTCTGTCTCCTGACCCCCTAACTCTCTGACTCTACGTTCGAGGTCGGCGGTGATGCGTGCCGGGTCTTCGTCGCGGGCGTATGAGACGGGCTCGCCGAAGGTGACGCTGACGGTGTTGGGGAAGGCGAAGCCGCGGCGGCCGCTCCTCTTCAGCTCGTAGAGCCCGCCGATGCGGACGGGGACGACGGGGACGGCGAGCTGCGAGGCGAGCAGGCCCGTGCCGCGCATGAATGGGTGTAGGCGGCCGTGCTTCGTGCGCGTGCCTTCGGGGAAGACGAGGACGCTGAAGCCGCGGTCAACGCTCTCGCCCGCGTATGCGAAGCTGCGGCGGAAGCCGCTCTTCTGCGGGAGCGAGAAGGTGTTG
>DASPKR010000587.1:0-2258 GCA_035627975.1 Pyrinomonadaceae bacterium
CTCCTCTTCGGAGAGGCCTTCGGCCTCGGGGCCGACGATGACGGCGCGCGGAATCGTCCAGTCAATCTCCGTGTGAAGGGCGGCGGCGCCGGCGCTCGTGGCGACGGTGAGGGCGCCGCGGCGCGCGCACCACTGAAGCGCCTCTTCGAACGTCGCGCCATCCCAGACGGGCAGGCGGAAGGCGGAGCCCATCGAGCCGCGAAGCGCCGCGGGGGCGAAGAGGTCTGTCGAGCCCTTCGTCGAGATGACCCCGCTTGCGCCCGCCGCCTCCGCGACCCGGAGCATAGCGCCCGCGTTCGAGGGGTTGTTCGCGCGGTGGATGATGACGAAGAGAGGCACGCCCGCGGCGCGCTCAAGCAAGGCAGGCCCGGTCTCGGGCCTTCGGGCGAGGGCGACTATGCCCTGCGAGGTCTTCGTCCCCGAGAGGGATTCGAGCACGTCTTCTGTCACGCTCAGCACGCGAGGGCAGACGCGCCTGAGCGCTTCGAGGAGCCGCGTGCCGCGCTCGCCCTCTTCGAGCGATTCGGTGAAGACTGCGGACTCGAAGTCGAGCCCGGCGCCTACAGCCTCTTCGCATAGGCGCACGCCCTCGCAGAAGACGAGGCGGCGGTCGCGCCCGTCGCGCACGGCGCGCGCCGTCTGCACGAGCGGGTTCTTACGGCTCGTTATCGTCCCTGTCGTCACTATTCGGAAGTCGGCTCTATTTCGGCCCAGACGGGCCAGTGGTCAGAGACGCGCAGGCCCCGCGCCACGCCCCAGCGGCGGACGCGCAAGGCCCGCACGAAAATCCAGTCTGCGTGAAGGCGCAGGGGCCCAGCGCGCCATGTCCCCGTCCCCGTCGGCAGCGGCGTCTCGTAGCCGAGGGATTCGAGCATGGCGCGCGCCGCCACGCACGACCTGCGCGAGAGAGTATTGAAGTCACCGAGCAGCACGGTCATCGCGCCTTCGTCGCCGACGTGCGTGAGCAGCGCCCGTAGCTGCGCGAGCTGCTCTTCGACGCCTGCGTGCGGGTCAACGTGGGCGTTGAGGACTTGAAGCGAGCGGCCCGCGAAGGCGACTCCGGCCGCGACCGCGAGCCGCGGCCGCCAAGCGCACTCGGCCCACGGCAGCTCGACGCGCTGAACGCCTGAGAGCGGCAGCCGGCTGAGCAGCGCGACGCCCGTGTCGCCCTCCTCGCCCTTTCGTATGCGCTCCTCGAAGTCGAGATACCACTGCCGCGCCTTCGGCTCTTCGTCGGCCGGCGTCGGCGCGAACGCGCGCACGTAGCTCATCCCTAGCCGCCGTGACAGCTCGCGGGCGACGTGCTGCCGGCCCCCGCGCACAGTCCCGCGGTCGGCCTCCTGAAGGGCAATTAAGTCGGCGCGCGGCATCCTTCGCCCGTCGGTGAAGGCGAGCGCCGCCTTCGCGATGTTGCGCGCGACAAGGGTTGGGCGGCGGCCCGGAAAGCTCAGGCCAGCGCGGCGCATGAGGCCGCCGGAGATGAGCCGGTGGCCGACGGCGTAGCGGATGTTATAAGTTGCTACTACGAGGCTGGCGGGGGGGAGCGGCGCGCCGGGCGGCGCGAAGTCGCCGCGCTCAAGGCCCGCCTCTGTCGGGGCGGGGGAGTCGTCTCGGAGGGGCTCTGCCGTCGTGCTCATCCGTAGGCTTTACGCGGCGCGCTCTCGCGGGGCAAAATCTGAAGCCGAACTCGTCACAGCGAAAGGGGATTATAAATGAATCGTCGCGTGCTCGCCGCGGTCGGCGACCTTTTCTTCGCCTCGAAGATTCGCGGCACGGCCGAGGCGCTGAACGTCTCGGTTGACTTCGCCCGAACGGCCGACTCCCTATTCGACGCGGCGAAGATCGACGTCCCCTCGCTCATCATACTCGACCTGCAATCAACCTCGGCCGACGCGGTCACACTCGCCGCGAGGCTCAAGGCCGACGAACGGCTCGCGCGCGTCCCCCTGGTCGGCTTCTTCTCCCACGTCGAGACTGAGCTTCAGCGGCGAGCCGAAGACGCGGGGGTTGACTACGTCATGCCGCGCTCGCTCTTCACACGGCGGCTCCCCGAAATCCTGCGCGGCGAATTGTAGAAAGAGACTAAAGAAGCTGGGAGGGCGGGCGACCCGCACGGCCGCTCGCCCTCCTCTTTTTAACTTCGGTGTTATTTTAGCCGACAGGCGCCGGCGCGATGACTTCGTGGATGGCGCGCACTTCGGCGACCATCCGCTCGAACTGCTCGGGCGTGAGCGCCTGCGCTCCGTCGGAGCGCGCCC
>DASPKR010000588.1:0-10172 GCA_035627975.1 Pyrinomonadaceae bacterium
AGCTTCGCGGTGACCTCGACCTCGAAGCCGAAGCCCGAGGAGGTTATCACCATGTTGCGGATGATGTCGCCGCGGAACGCCTTATAGCCCGTCTCAACGTCCGTCATGTTCAGGTTCGTCAGGACGTTCGAGATGAAGGTCAGGCCCTTGTTAGCGAGGTAGTGGTAGAAGTAGAGGACGCGCGTTGCCTTCCGAACGAGGAAGCGCGAGCCGAAGACTACGTCCGCACGGTTCTCTATGATGGGCTGGATGACGAGCGGAATCTCGGTCGGGTCGTACTCCAAGTCGGCGTCCTGCACGATGACGATGTCGCCGCGCGTCATGGCGAACCCGGTCTTTAGGGCGCCGGTCTTGCCCTGATTCTTCTCGTGGCGCGAGACGCGGACGCGCTCGGGGTGGCGCTCGGAGAGGCGGCGCGTGACCTCCGGCGTCCTGTCGCGCGAGCAGTCGTCAACGACGATGACTTCGAGGAGCTGCGGTATGCGCAGCAGCTTCTCGACGACCGACTCGAGCGTGGCCTCCTCGTTATAGACGGGGACGACGACGGACAGGCGCCGCGCCGTCTTTTGTTGCTCAGGCGTCATGCTGTTCCTCTTGTGCGCCTCGCGCGAAGGGTCTTGCGCCCGGCGGGCGGCGCAAACGAAGGGCGAGTATAGGTTTGGCCCTAAAAGGTGTCAAATTGCGGCCGGCCGGCGCAGGCGGGCTTGCTTGACGCTCCCGAAGCGGCGCGGATAGACTTGCCGCCAGCCTCTTTCGTCAAGCGGAAGCTTAATGAGCTCAACAACGAGGGGAACGAGCGGCGGGCTGGGAACCGCCGCCCCCGCGCCGGCCGGCGAGGCGCCGCCGCAACTGCTCCCCGAAAAACCACTGGTCGTCATAGAGTCGCGCCGGGCCCGGGCCGGCGCGGGGCTCAGAGACCTATGGGCCTACCGCGAGCTGCTCTACTTCCTGACGTGGCGCGACGTGAAGGTTCGCTACAAGCAGACCTTCCTGGGCGTCGCGTGGGCGGTGTTGCAGCCCGTCTTCATGATGCTCATCTTCACGCTCTTCTTCGGGAGGCTGGCGGGCATCCCCTCGGACGGCGTGCCGTACCCGCTCTTCGCATACGCGGGCCTGCTGCCGTGGACTTTCTTCTCCACGGCCGTCACGACGGGCGGCAACAGCATGGTCTCGAGCGCGAACCTCATCACCAAGGTCTATTTCCCGCGCCTCATAGTCCCGTCGGCGGCGGTCGCGGCCGCGCTCGTTGACTTCGCGATTGCCTTCGCCGTGCTCGGCCTGCTGATGGCCTACTACGGCGTGCCGCCGGGAGCCGGCGCGCTCATGCTGCCCGTGCTCGCCCTGCTCGTAGCGCTGCTCGCGCTCGGCTTCGGGACGTGGATGGCGGCCCTGAACGTCAAGTACCGCGACATAAAGTTCGCGCTGCCGTTCCTCATACAGGTCTGGTTCTTCGCCTCGCCCATTATCTACCCCGTAAGCTTCGTGACGGGCAAGGTCGCAGACCCCGAGCGCTGGCGCCTCGTCATGGCTCTGAACCCGATGACGGGAATAGTCGAGGGCTTCCGCTCGGCGCTCTTCGGCAGGCCCTTCGACTGGCTGACGCTCTCGGTCTCGGCGGCCGTGACGCTCGCGCTCCTCGCCTACGGCGTCGTCACGTTCCGCCGGATGGAGAAGAACTTCGCCGACATAGTTTAAAGACGCGCGATGCGGCCCATCATAAAAGTCGAGGGGTTGGGGAAGGAGTACCGAGTAGGCGGCGCGCAGGCCGCCTACTCGACGCTGCGCGAGGCCGTGAGCGACGCCGTCATGAGGCCGCTCGGCCGACTGCGGGGCCGCGGCGAAGGCGGCCCGGCGCGGGGCGACGGCGATAGGTTCTGGGCTCTTAAAGACGTTACCTTCGACGTGATGCCGGGCGAGGTCGTCGGCATCGTCGGCCGCAACGGCGCGGGCAAGTCAACGCTCCTTAAAATCCTCTCGCGCATCACGGAGCCGAGCGAGGGGCGCGTCGAGCTTTACGGCCGCGTGGGCTCCTTGCTCGAAGTCGGCACGGGCTTCCACCCGGAGCTTACGGGGCGCGAGAACATCTTCCTCAACGGCGCCATCCTCGGCATGAGGAAAGCGGAGATCGAGCGCAAGTTCGACGAGATTGTGCGCTTCGCCGAGATAGAGAGATTCATTGACACGCCCGTCAAGCGCTACTCCTCGGGGATGTACGTCCGTCTCGCCTTCGCCGTCGCCGCGCACCTGGAGCCGGAGATTCTAATCGTTGACGAGGTGCTGGCCGTGGGCGACGCCGCCTTCCAGAAGAAGTGCCTCGGCAAGATGGGCGAGGTGGCGCGCGGCGGCCGCACGGTGCTCTTCGTCTCGCACAACATGGGGGCCGTCAACCAGCTCTGCACGCGCGCAGTCCACGTAGCGGGCGGGCGCGTCAAAGACATCGGCCCGACCCGCCAGGTCGTCACCGACTACCTTTCGGAGCTGTTCCGCGGCGGCGGCGAAGACCTCGAAGAGCTTCGGCAGTTGCGCACGGGCGCGGGCGTAAGGTTCAGACGCATCGAGCTGGCCTCGGCCGACGGCGCGACCGTGCCGTTCGACCGGCCCGTAGAGTACCTCCTCGACGTGGAGTCCGACGTTGACATGGAGGGCCTGAGCATCGGCTCGACCGTCTTCAGCGTGACGACGGGCCACTCGGTCGGGAGCCTGATAACCAGGGAGAAGTTCGACGTGGAGGCGGGCCGCCGCGTCCGACTGCGGCTGCGCGTCTCGGGCGCGAACCTCGCCCCCGGCTCCTACTACGCCGGCTTCAGCATAGGGCGCGGCGGCGACGCGGGCGCGCGAACCGACTTCGACGCAGTCGTGGGCCGCCCCGCCTTCCAGGTGCTTCCCCTTTCGGACGAGAGCGACCCCGTAGCCAACTGGCACCCGTCCTGGGGCGACGTTGTCTTCCGCGACACTCAACTCTCCGTCGAAGAGGCTTAAGGGCGCGCGCCCGTTGACCCATGCTCCGTGAGCGTCTCAAGGCGGCCGCGGCCGCGCTCGGCGACTTCCAGACGCGCGTTAAGGTCGGCGCGCTCTCGCTGCTCGTGTTGACGGCGCTGCTGAACAACCTCTCGAACTTCGCCGCGGTCGTCCGCCACCCGCCGCAGCCGAACATGGAGGACGAGGTCGCGCGGCACGAGCGCCGGCTCGAAGAGCTGCGGAGGATTTTGCCGAGGCGCGGCGTGGTCGGCTACGTGACGGACGCGACAGACCCTAACGAGGAGACGAAGCGCTACTACATGACGCAGTACGCGCTCGCGCCGCTCGTGGTCGTGCGCGGGGCCGGGCACGAGCTGGTCGTCGGCGACTTTAAGAACCCTTCGCCGGAGGTGGGGGGGCTGGCCGTGCGGCGGGACTTCGGCGGGGGCCTGCTCCTGCTCGGCGGGGAGGGCAGATGACGCCCTTCTGGCTCGCCGCCTCGGCGCTTCTTTCGTTCGCCGTCGGCCTCCTCGTAGTTCTGCTCCTGTGGCCGGGCGCGCCGGCCCGCCACCTCGCCGTCAAAATCTTTCTCGCCGCCGGGCTCGGGCAGGGCGTCACGTCCTGCGTAGCCTTCCTCTACCTGCTGGCGAACGGGCGGCTCGACAGGTTCTACTACACGTCGGAGCTGTTCGCCCTCGCCGCTCTGCTCGCGGGGCTGCTGTTCAAGTTGAGAAGGCGCAGAGAGCCTGCCGCGCCGCCGGTCGAGGGAAAGGTCGGGCAGGCGGGGCGCGGGTGGCTGGCCGTCGCTTTTTACGCGGCCGCGGCCGCCGCGCTCGGGGCCGTGCTGATTGACGTGTGGCGCATGCCTTACGGCGGCGGCTGGGACGCGTGGGCCATCTACAACCTGCGCGCGCGCGCGATTTTCCGTGGCGGGGCCGAGTGGCGCGAGGGCTTCTCGGCGCTCATCGGGTGGTCGCACCCGGACTACCCGCTGCTCCTGCCCCTGAGCGTCGCGCGCGCGTGGGTGTACGCGGGCCGGGAGACGACGGCCGCGCCCGCGATGCTCGGGTGGCTCTTCACGGCGGCGACGGTGGGCTTGCTGTCATCCTCGGTCGCGGCGCTGCGCGGGCGCTCGCAAGGCTATCTGGCCGGCATATTGCTGCTCGGCTTCACCTTTTTCATAGCGCACGGGAGCTCGCAGTACGCCGACGTGCCGCTGATGTTTTTTTACACGGCGGCCGTCGTGCTCTTCGCGCTCGCGGGCGAAGCGGGTGGCGAGGGCGGGCGCGGGGGCTGGCTCGTGCTCGCGGGGCTAGCGGCGGGGATGGCGGCGTGGGCGAAGAACGAGGGCGCGCTGTTCATCGTCGCGGCGGGCGCGGCGCACCTCGCCGTCGCCGCGAGGGAGGGCGGGCTGAAGCGTTACTTCGGTGAGCTGCGGTTCGTGCTGACGGGGCTTCTGCCCGTGCTCATCTGCGTCTTCTACTTCAAGGCGCGTATCGCGCCGCCGAGCGAGCTGGTCGAGGCGATGGCGGGGCAGACGGCGCTGCGGAAGCTCGCCGACCCCTCGCGCCACCTCCTCATCGCGCGCGAGTTCGCCCGCCGCTTCCTTTACTACAGCGGCCGCGGCGTCAACCTCGCATACGTGCTCCTCATTTACCTCGCGTGCGTGGGTCTCGGCCGAGGAGGCCGGCGCCGGGGCGCCGCGTTCGGGGCAATTACGCTCGCGCTCATGCTCGGCGGCTACTACTTCGTCTATCTGACGACGCCCTACGAGCTGGCCTGGCACGTCAAGTTCTCGTTAGACCGCGTGCTGCTACAGCTCTGGCCGAGCCTCGTCTTCGTCTTCTTCCTCGTCGCCGCGACGCCGGAAGAAACCATCGCCCGTTGACGAGAGCGGCGCTTGTCCGGGGTCGTTTTGAGTTTGCGCGGCGCGCGGTTAGAATTCTCCGGCCAAACCTGGAGCAAAAGCCTTGAGCAGATTCAACCCGCTCGACCACCCGGTCTGCCTCTCGCGCCCGTTGAGGCTCGCGCCTTCGGCGTGGACTGAGCACGTGCCCTTCGCGATGTGGCTCGTCGGCGTGCTGCGGCCGCGCGTGCTCGTCGAGCTCGGGACTTTCTACGGCGTATCGTACTGCGCCTTCTGCCAGGCCGTGCGCGAGGTGGGCTGCGATACGAAGTGCTACGCGGTTGACACCTGGCGCGGCGACCCGCAGAGCGGCTTCTTCGGCGGGGAGGTGCTCGCAGACCTCCGAGCCCACCACGACCCGCTCTACGGTGGCTTCTCGCGCCTCGTGCAGAGCGACTTCGACGAGGCCGCCGCGCACTTCGCGCCCGGCTCGGTTGATCTGCTCCACATAGACGGCTTCCACACATACGAGGCCGTCAGCCACGACTTCGAGACGTGGCTGCCGAAGATGAGCGGCCGCGGCGTCGTGCTCTTCCACGACACGAACGTGCGCGAGCGCGACTTCGGCGTGTGGCGGCTGTGGGGCGAGCTTAAAGAGAGATACCCGAGCTACGAGGTCGCCTACGGCCACGGCCTCGGCGTCATAGCGACGGGCGGAGAGTTCCCCGACGAGATGGCCTTCCTCTTCCGCTCGACGGAGGAGGAGCTGCGGCCCGTGCGCGAATACTTTTACCAGCTCGGCGTGCGGCTCGAAGTCGCGCACGAGCTGGAGTCGCTAAAGGCGGAGGGGCGCGAGCGCGAGCGCGCCGAGGCCGTGCGCCGCGAGCGCATGCGCCGCGAGCACCCCCTGCTCTCGCGCGCGAGCAACCTGTTTCAAGTGGCGGCGGACAAGGGCCTCGGGGGCGCCCTGCGGCTCGGGCGCGAGAAGCTCGCCGGGAAGGGGAGCGGTTCGGCCGAGGGCGCGGGCGACGAGCCCCCGCGGCCGCTCGGGGCGGCGCAGCAGGCGCCGCAGGCGAACTCTTGAGCGCGGGGGCGGGGCGCGGCGCGGAGGGCTCTGCCCGTCCGAGGGTGACGGTCGTCACGCCGCTCTACAACTCGTCGGCCTTCATCGCCGCCACGCTCGACTCTCTGCGCGCGCAGACCTTCGGCGACTGGGAATCAATACTCGTTGACGACGGCTCGACCGACGCGACCGCCTCAGTCGTCGAGCCTTACATCGCGACGGACGCGCGCTTCCGCCTCATACGGCAGGAGAACCGCGGGATAGCCGGCGCGCGCAACACCGCGATACGCGAGGCCGCCGGCGAGTGGGTCTGCCTGCTAGACCACGACGACCGCTGGCTGCCGGAGAAGTTGGAGAAGCAACTGTCTTACGCCGCGGCGCACGGGCTCGACATCGTCTGCACAGACGCTTTAATCGTCACGGAGTCGGGGCGGTGGGTTTACAGCCGGGGCTTCCCCGAGGTCGCGGCCGAGGTCGCGCGCGCCGCCCGTGACGATTCAGTTGACGTGCTCGGCCAGCTAATCAAGCTCGACTTCCTCTGCGCCTCGTCCGTGATGATTCGCCGCCGCCTCTTCGACGAGCGCGGCCTGCTCGACCCCGACGCCGTGCCGGCCGACGACTACGACATGTGGCTGCGCTGCATGCCGGGGGCGCGGCTTGGTTTCCTGAGCGAGCCTCTCATCGAGTACGTCGTCCACGCCGGCAACTTCTCGAAGCACGAGGCGCTGATGATAGAGAAGACCGTGAGCGTGCTTCAGCGCCACAGGCGCAGGCTCTCGGGCGACGCGCGGCGGAGGCGCCAGTTCGACGAGTCGCTAGCCGTGCAGCTCGGCCTGCTCTACGAGAAGCTCGCGGCGCGCGGCTCCCGCCTGCGCGCGATGCGGCGCGTCGCGGCGCTCTCGAAGGGCGGCCCCGGCCTTCTGGGCCTCGTGCGCTTCGCCGTATGGTCGCCGCTCGCCGCGCGCGCCCGCAACTCGGCGCGCTACCGCCTCGGCCTGCTGCTTCGCAAAGCCTGACGAGCCGGAGATTGCCCCTTGCGGATTCTCTTCGTGGCCCTGCCGGACAGCATCCACGCCGCGCGCTGGATAAACCAGGTCACGGGGCGCGGCTGGGACGTTCACCTCTTCCCGGCCTACGAGGCGCCGCCCCACGCCGAGTTGCGCGAACTGACGGTTTACGGCTTCTCGTCTGCGCGGCCCTCGGGTTTGCACGAGAGCGTCCGTCTCCGCGGGCTCTGGCCGTTCGCGAGCGCGCACCACAGGGTAAAGACTCTTGCGGGGAGGCTCGCGCCTCGCTTCGCCGAGCGCTCGGGGTGGCTGGCGCGGCTCGTGCGCAGGCTTAAGCCGGACGTGATTCACTCGATGGAGTTTCAGCGCGCCGGCTACCTGACGCTCGACGCGAAGAGGCGCTTCGCGGGCCGCTTCCCCG
This sequence comes from Pyrinomonadaceae bacterium, assembly GCA_035627975.1. Classification (GTDB taxonomy): domain Bacteria; phylum Acidobacteriota; class Blastocatellia; order Pyrinomonadales; family Pyrinomonadaceae; genus QHXN01. Next base: position 7,296 of record DASPKR010000588.1, read on the forward strand.
CGTGGATAGCGACGAACTGGGGGAGCGACGTTTACCTCTTCGGCCGGCTCGCGGAGCACCGCGAGCGCGTGCGCGGCGTGCTCGCCGAGTGCGACTTCTACCACAGCGAGTGCGAGCGCGACGTTCGGCTAGCGCGCGAGCACGGCTTCAAGGGCGAGGCTCTCCCCGTGCTTCCGGGCGGGGGCGGCTTCGACCTCGAAGAAATGCGGAGGTTCCGCCAGCCGGGGCCGACCTCTGCGCGCCGCGTGGTCGCCTTGAAGGGCTACCAGAACTGGGCGGGCCGCGCTCTCTTCGGCCTGCGCGCGCTCGAGCTTTGCGCCGACGCGCTGCGCGGCTACACGGTGGCCGTGCACTTGGCGGAGCCGGACACGGCGATAGCCGCGGAGCTGTTCGCGCAGAGGACGGGCCTTCCTGTCGAGATTCTTCCGCCCGGCCGGCCGCACGAAGAAATTCTCAGGCTTCACGGGCGGGCGCGCGTCTCGGTGGGGTTGAGCATAAGCGACGCGGCGAGCACCTCGGCGCTCGAAGCGATGGTGATGGGGTCGTTCCCCGTGCAGTCCGAGACGAGCTGCCTGTGCGAGTGGGCGCGCGACGGCGAGACGGCCCTGCTCGTTCAACCCGAAGACCCGGAGGGCGTGGCCGCGGCCGTCCGGCGCGCCCTCGCGGACGACGCGCTCGTTGACCGCGCGGCCGAACTGAACGCGCGCACCGTCGCCGAACGTTTAGACCGCGCCGTCGTCGAGCCGCGCGTCGTCGAGATGTACGAAAGAGTAGTCAGTAGTCAGTAGCCGCTGGGCTCCGCATGGCGGCGCTGACGCTGTAACGCTGACGATTCGATGGCGAAGTTTTCTACTGATTACTGACTACCGACTACTTCTTTATGAAGAGACTGCTGAGGCCACTGCTCGCGCCGGTGCAGCGCCGGCTCGTGCGGCACCTGCTGGGCAACTTCGATTACTGGCAGGCGCGGGGCGTGCACGTCGTCCCCGTGCACTTCTACCAGCCGATACCGGACACGCGCGAGCTCGGGTCGGCGCCGTGGTCGGGCCGGTCGGAGCTGCCGGGCGTCTCGATGAACGAGGGCCTTCAGCTTGAGCTGCTCTCGCGCTTCTCGGCGGAGTACAAGGCCGAGTACGACGCCTTCCCGCGCGAGCGGGCGTTGGAGCCCCACCGCTACTTCGTCAACAACGGCGCCTTCGAGAGCGTTGACGGCGAAGTGCTCTACTGCATGATCCGCCACTTCCGGCCTCGGAGGATTTTCGAGGTCGGCTCCGGCAACTCGACATATCTTTCGGCGCAGGCCGTCGTGAAGAACAGGGACGAGACCGGGCGCGAGTGCGAGCTCGTGGCGTTCGAGCCCTACCCGAACGAGACCTTGCGCTCGGGCTTTCCGGGCCTCGCGCGCCTCGTCGAGGCGAAGGCGCAGGACATCCCCTTGAGCAAGTTCGCCGAGCTTGACGACGGCGACATCCTCTTCATAGATTCGAGCCACGTCTTAAAGATCGGGAGCGACGTTCAGTACCTCTACCTAGAAGTGCTGCCGCGGCTGCGGCCCGGCGTCGTCGTGCACGTCCACGACATATTCCTGCCCGAGGAGTACCCGCGCAAGTGGGTTATGGAGCAGCAGACCTTCTGGAACGAGCAGTACCTTCTGCAAGCCTTCTTGGCCTTCAACGACGCCTTCGATGTACACTGGGCCGGAAGCTACATGCACCTCAAGCACCCCGAAAAGCTGGAGGCCGCCTTCGCGTCCTACGACCGCGACACCCGACGGCCCGGAAGCTTCTGGATGAGGAGAAGAGCTTAAAGAGGTTGTCAGTAGTCAGGAGACAGTGGGGCTCCGCCCCGCCGGCGCTGGCACTCTGACCGCTCCTAAGAGAATGTATTTCTACCGGCTACCGGCTACTGAATACTTAATCAGAGGTGAGTGAATGCGAATTCTTGTGACGGGAGGGCTGGGGATAGTCGGGTCGGGGCTCGTTCGCGAGCTACGCTCGCGTGGCCACCACACGGTCTCGTGTGACCTGCACCACCAGCCCGACGAGGTGGGCTTCTCTCTGAGGACGGACGTGGAGACGCCCGGCTACGCGCGCGTGGACGTGGGCGAGTTCCGGCAGATAGAGCGCGTCTTCGACCGCCTCGGCCCCTTCGACTACGTCTTCCACTGCGCCGCCGAGTTCGGCCGCTGGAACGGCGAGGACTTCTACGAGACGCTCTGGCGCACGAACGCCGTCGGCACCAAAAACATCATCCGCCTTCAGGAGCGCCTGAAGTTCCGTCTGATTCACTTCTCCTCGTCCGAAGTTTACGGCGATTGGCCGGAGCTGATGGTCGAGTCCGTCATGGACGAGCACGAGATCAAGCAGATGAACGACTACGCCATGACGAAGTGGGTGAACGAGATGCAGGTCAGGAACTCGGCGATACAGTACGGTACCGAGTCCGTCGTCGTGCGCCTCTTCAACACCTACGGCCCCGGCGAGTATTACAGCCCCTACCGCTCGGTGAACTGCCGCTTCCTCTACTGCGCTCTGAACGGCCTGCCCTTCACGGTCTTCCGCGGCCACTACCGCACCTCGACCTTCCTCGCAGACACCGTGCGCACGGCCGCGAACATCACGGAAAATTTCCGTGCCGGCGAGACCTACAACATCGGCGGCGTCAACCACCACTCCATCGAGGAGCTGGCGGAGGTCGTCCTGAAGGTGACGGGCGCGGACCCGAAGCTCGTCGAGCACCGCGACTCCGAAATCCTGACGACGAAGATTAAGAGGGTTGACATCTCGAAGGCCGTGCGCGACCTCGGCCACAAGAACTCCTTCGGCCTCGAAGAGGGCATGAGGATTACCGCCGACTGGATGCGCGACGTTTACAACC
>DASPKR010000589.1:0-2086 GCA_035627975.1 Pyrinomonadaceae bacterium
CGCGTATGGCGGGAACCTGGCCGAGCGAGCGGCGCAGCGCCACCAGGTCGCGCGGCGTGGCCGTCCCCATGTTGATGCGGCCCGTCAGGCGCTCGAGGTCTGAGACTTCGCGCAGCAACGCGCGCACGCGGTCGCGCCGCATCTGCGAGCGGTGCAGGTCTTCGACCGCCGTGTGGCGCGCTTCTATCTCCCCCCGGCGGAGTGAAGGCCGAAGCAGCCACGAGCGCAGCAGCCGCGCCCCCATCCCCGTCACCGTCGCGTCGAGGACGTTCAAGAGGCACGCGCCCTTGCCGCCCGCGCCCTGCGACTCGACCAGCTCTAGGTTGCGGCAAGTCACAGAGTCGAGCACGAGGTAGTCGTGCGTCTCGAAGAAGCTTATGTCTGTGACGTGCGCCGCGGCGGCCCGCTGCGTGTCGCGCGCGTAGCGGAGGCACGCGCCCGCGGCGCTCACGGCCGCGATTTTGTTCGAGAGGCCGTAGCCTTCGAGCGTGCGCGCGCCGAACTGTTCGAGCAGGAGCGACGCGCACGAGGTCGGCTCCCAGAGCCAGTCGTCAATCGGCGTGAGCGCGAGCCCCGCGCCGTTCGCAGTCGCGGCCGCCATGCCCGCCGGCGAGATGCGCGCGACCGGCGCGGCGGCGTCCCTTTCGTCGCCCGCGGAGAGTGGAAGCGGCGCGGTGTGCGCTGCCGTCCCCGTGTACGCGTCTTTGACGAGCGGGGCGAGCGAGGCCGGGAAGAGAAGCTCGCGCGGCGAGTAGGACTCGATGTCGGCGCGCACGCGCGCCCACGCGTCGGGGCCGGAGACTTCCGTGGCGCGGAACTCGCCGGTCGAGAGGTCTAGGAAGGCCGCGCCGTAAGTGTCGCCGGCGCCGCACACGGCCGCGAGATAGACGGCCTCCTTCGTCTCGATGAGGTTCGGGTCAACGGCCGTCCCCGGCGTTATGACGCGCACCACCTCGCGGCGCACGAGCTTGCGCGCCTTCGAGGGGTCTTCGGTCTGCTCGCAGATGGCGACGCGGTATCCCTTGCGAATGAGGCGCGCGACGTAGCCGGCGACCGCGTGGTGCGGGACGCCGCACATGGGGACTGGGTTGCCGCGCTCCTTGTGGCGGGCCGTGAGAGTTATCTCCAGCTCGCGCGCGCCCGTCACGGCGTCGTCGAAGAAGAGCTCGTAGAAGTCGCCGAGGCGGAAGAAGAGGAGCGTGCCGGGGTGTTGACGCTTAAGCTCCTGGTACTGCTGGAGCATCGGCGTGAGCGGTGCGTTCGTCATCGTATCGAATTTGGGGCCGTGGGAGGCGATTTCACGGCGGAGAAGTTTCGCCGGACAAACTAACACAGACGGCGGGGAAAGGCACGGGCGCCGCCCCGCCGCGGCGGCGGCTCAAGAGAATCCGAAAATGTTCGGGATAAAACCGTGAAGGCGTTGGAAGAGAGTCGGGCGGACGGAGGCGGGGGTGCGCTCAAGTTGACGCTCGGCACGCAGATAATCACGCTCTTCCTGCTCGCCATACCTATAGCGTGCGTCGCCTGGACGGTGACGCATGAGGAGGTCTTCCGCGAGCCGCGCGAGTTCTGCGTAAGGAAGAGCCGGGAGTGCCGCCGCTGGTATCAGCGGAAATTCTTCTACCTGTTCACGTGCGAGTACTGCTTCAGCCACTACGTCACTGCATTCTTCCTCGTCGTCACCGGCTACAAGCTCCTCTACGACGACTGGCGCGGCTACCTCGTCGGCGGCTTCGCGCTCGTCTGGGTCGCCAACCAGTACATGAGCCTCTACAACCGCCTGCGGCTCGACATCAAGTCGGAGAAGATTGAGACGAAGATAAAAGAGAAGGTGGCAGAAACTCAGGACAAAGGGCGGCAGTGATCAGCCGAAGAAGATCTCCGCGACCTTGTAGATTTCGTCGTCGAGCCGCTTGATCTTGTCCACGACCTCGTCGAGCGGGACGGAGACGACGCTGTTGCCTTGCAGGGCGACCATCAGGCCCCAGCGCTTCTCCAGCACAAGCTCGAACGCCTTGACGCCGAAGCGCGTGGCGAGCACGCGGTCGAACGCCGTGGGCGAGCCGCCCCTCTGCACGTAGCCGAG
>DASPKR010000590.1:0-9921 GCA_035627975.1 Pyrinomonadaceae bacterium
TCTCGCTCCACACCACGACCAACATCGAGGTCATCAAGCGGTTCCTGCCCGTCGAGATACGCACCACGCAGTTGACGGAAGAGGTCTGGAAGGTCGAAGTCGAGGGCTAGGCGTCGGCGAGCCGGTCAGCCAGGAGGCAGACCACGGCTGGGTCTAAACTCTTCTTGAAGACGATGACGTTCGCGGGGACGCTCGTCAGGGGATCGCGGCTACCGCGCAGCTCGTCCCAGGCGGCGAGTATGAAGTTGCCGACGCCCGCGTGCTCGAACTCTGCGAGCCGCTCCGTGAGGTGCCGCGGAGTCCAGAAACCCAGGACTTCGAGGTGGACGAGCGCGCCCGACGGGTGGCGCAGACGGTAGTCGGGTATGAACGCGCTGTCGCCCAAGGGGATTATCTCGCCGCTCGGCTCGAGCTCCCACTCGACGCCCGCGCGCGCCCACGCGGCGGGCAGCTTCTCGAGGACTGGGTTCTCGTAGGGCGTTATGCTCGCGTAGTGCGAGCGCAGGCGCGTCTGCCTGCTAGTCAATTCGAAGCGCGCGGGCGCGCCTCGCCTCGACTGAATCTCGGCGCTCATGCGCCAGCCCTCGCAGAGCAGCAGCGCCGGCAGGAAGACGGCCATCTGCACGCCGTACTTCTGCGACCGCTGGAAGACGGAGGCCGGGCCGTCGAGCCGCACCTCGTAACCCTCGCCCGCATTCCCCTTCACCGTGTGAATCAGTCGGTAAGCCTTTATCGCGCCGAACAGCTCGCGGTAGCCCCCGGCCCCTTGGGGCTCGATCCAGAGGCGCATCTCGACGCAACGGTACAGGAGCGCCTGCGCCTGCGCGACGTTGTAGAGGTCTAAAAGCTCCGCGGCGCCCACGGGCTCGAAGACGGCGAGCTTCTGGTTCTCGGGGAGGTCGGCGTAGAGGCTCTCGTCCAGCTCCTCGGGCTCGCAGAGCAGCTCCCGCGCCGCCTCGGTTATGAGCAGGTCGCGCGCCTCGCCGGTGACGACGGGGTGCAGCCCGCGGGCCTTCAGGAACAGCGCGCGGCGAATCTCCGCGGGGTCGGCCGGCGCGCTCGTCTCGAACTCGCAGCGGTCGGTCAGCAGCTTTATGAGCCCGCGCAGAACCTTGTAGTCAGTCCCGGTCCCGACGTAGTCGCGCAGGGACTCTTCGAGCGCCGCGCGCGCGCGCCCCTCGTGGTCGCGGAAGATGGCGATGAGCTCCTCGGCCTCCCGGAGCCGGTCGGCGTCGGCCGCGTCGACGTAGCGCGGCTGCACCTTCCCTCCGCGCTGCCAGCTCATCGCGAGGTCTGCCGTCAGCATGTCTTCAGAAATTCAGGCCCGGCCCCTGCGGTCCCGCCTCGCGGAACTGCTCGCCCGAGCCGCGGCGGCGGCTGATGTTCTCCTCGGTCGTCCCCTGCGTGACTACCTCGTAGAGCGTCGCCTCCTTGCCCGGCAGCTTCCGGAGAATCCTGCCGAGTCGCTGCACGTGCTCTCGCGTCGAGCCAGAGCCGGAGAGCACGACGGCGACCGAGGCGTCGGGGATGTTGACGCCCTCGTTCAGAACCTTCGAGGTGACGAGCGCCATCACCTCTCCGCGGTTGAAGGCTTCGAGCCAGGCGCGCCGCTCCTTTACGCCCGTCTCGTGCGTGACCGCTGGCACCAGGAACTCCTGCGAGATGCGATAGACCATCTCGTTCTCGGCCGTGAATATCAAGACCTTCTCGCGCCTGTGGCGCTGTAAAAGCTCGGCGAGCACGCGCAGCTTCGCGCCCGTCCCCAGGGCGATGCGCCGCGACTCGCGGTAGGCCATCATGGCGCGGCGCCCCTCGGGCGAGCGCGCGCTCTCCGCCACGAACGCCTGCCAGCCGCGAAGGGTGCTCAGTCCTAGCCCCCGGCTTTTCAGGAAGCCGCGGAATATGTCGCGCTCGCGCTCGTAGGCGGCGCGCTCCTCGGCCGATAGCTCTACGCGCAGGCGCACGACCGAGTAGCCTGAAAGGTACTCGCCTGCCAGCTCGTGCGTCTCGCGGCGGAAGACGAAGGGGCCGATGAGCTGTTCGAGCAGGGCCTCGCCGCCGTCGGCGCGCTCGGGCGTGGCCGTCAGGCCCAGCCGGAAGGGCGCGATGGAGAACTCAGCGGCGCAGCGGTGGACGCCCGAAGGCAGGTGGTGACACTCGTCGAAGATGACGAGGCCGAAGCGGTCGCCCAGGCGCTCCATGAAACGGAAGGCCGAGGCGTAGGTCGTAACGGTGAGCGCGCCCACTTCGAAGTAGCCGCCGCCGATGAGGCCCACCTCCGCGTCGAAGCAGGAGAGCAGTAGGTCGTACCACTGGTTCATCAGGTCAATCGTGGGGACGACGACCAGCGTCGAGCGCTTCACACGCTCGATAGCCATCTGCGCGACGAGGCTCTTGCCCGCCCCCGTCGGCAGCACGACTACGCCGCGCGAGCCGGCTTGCCGCCACTCCTCAATGGCCTCGCGCTGGTACGGCCTCGGCTCGGCGAGCAGTTTCGTAGGGAAGTCGAACTCGAAGTAGCCGCGGGCGCGGTCTTCGTAAACGGTGCCTGCGCGCTTGAGCTCGCGCACAACGTCGCGGTAGGCCCAGCCCCACGCGCGCCAGCGCAGCACGCGCTCGTCCCACTTGAAGGGGACAGGCACCCGCGCGCCCTCGCCCGCCCCGTCGAGGAGCAGCGTGCCGGAGTCGAACCTGAGCACGAGCGGGGTGGCGCTCATTGCGTAAGAAGAATTAGGAGAGTCAGGCCGCGGCCTTGCGCATCAGCATGCCCTTCAGGAGCGAAAGCACCTCGGCCTTGTCTGCGGCCGTGAGCTCCTCGACGCCCGCGGCGCCGAATTTTTTCCTCACCCAGCCGACCAATTGCTCTTCGGTCTTGCCCAGCGCGCGGCACGCGGCGCGTATCTCCGAGTCGAGGTCTGACGCGGCGCCGTGTGCCGCGGCCGGCGCGGCGCCGTGCGCGAAGTCCTCCACGTCCTGCGTGAAGAACTCCGAGGCGTTGACGGCCAAGAGCGTCGCCGCAATCAACGAGCGCTTCTGAGCCATCTTCTGGATGGTGTTCACCTGGTCGGCGATGTCGGGGTTGAAGACGCGGCCGGTCTGCTGGCTCTCGATTAACTGGTCGCCGTCCGGGAACTTGGCGCCGCAGCCGCCGCGCTTCTTAAAACAGACCCAGCCGCCGCCGTACTCCTCGCGCCCCTTGACGATTGCGGCCTGGGAGCAGGCGGGGCAGGTGCGCTGCGCCTCGCGCCAGCGGTACTTGGTCTCGCGGGAGTTGCAGGAGCCGTCCGACTCGGCGATTAGGAGGTCGCCGCGGTAGAGCTGGCAGCGGTAGAGGTAGTAGAAAAAGGGCTCGCCGCCGTAGGCGGCGCCCGTCCAGTCCTCTATGCGCTCGAGGAGCTGGAAGCGTGTGGAGAGGCCGAAGAAGGTCGTGAGCTTTTCGGCCCCGGGCTTAAGCAGCGTGCGCTTCTCCGTGCCGGGGATGACGCCGTAGTCAATGTCGCGCCTGAGCACGCGGCTCACGAACTCGGTGACGGCGCCGTAGCGCTCCACCGCCAGCTCGATTGACATGGCCGGCATGAACTGCGAGCGCTCTACGACTGCGAGCGCCGCGCCGCCCTCGACCCCTCCGCCGAACTCCTCGCCCATCTCTCAATCCGCCTTGTCAGAAACCGCCCGCCGCCCGCGTCAGAACGGGATCTCGTCGTCCTCAATCTGCGGGGCCGAGCCGCCGCGGCCGCCCGAGGCCGCGCGCGCCGCCGCGGGGGTCGCGGGCTGCGAGGTCTGGCGGACGGGGATGCCCTCGACGCCCGAGCCGCCGTCGAGGAACTGCACGTCGGAGGCGTTGACTTCTAGCGTGTGGCGCGTCTTCCCGTCGCGGTCAGTCCACTCCTCTACGTGCAGGCGCCCCTCGACGTAGGCGCTGCGCCCCTTCGATAGGTACTTCGAGACGGTCTCGGCCTGCTTGCCCCAGACCGTCACCTTGAACCAGGTGGTCACGTCCTGCTGCTCGCCCGCCTTATCTTTGCGCCGCTCGTTCGTAGCCATCGTGAAAGAGCAGACGGCCGTCCCCTGCGGCGTGTAGCGAAGCTCCGGGTCACGCCCCAAATTTCCGACCACGACTATCTTGTTGAAGGACATCTCAGGTCACGCTCCTCGCTTTACGGTTTTGACTGCCCGGCCCGCGCCGGGGTTGCAAGCGTGGCACATCGTATCACACATAACAGCCGTTTTGCACAAGCCTTATCAGAAAAGGCGGCCCGCCGCGCTCAGTCTTCGCGCTTCGGGACTTCAACGCTCAGGAAGTCGTGCGCTATCTCGGTCGCGGGGAAGGCGTCGCGTGCCTCGCGCAGGAGGTCGTCGGGGCTTATGTCGTTGCCGGGGAAGTAGCGCGGGCTGAAGTGCGTGATAAGGAGCAGGCGCACGCCCGCCTCCCTAGCGACTCGGGCGGCCATCTTCGTCGTCGAGTGGGTGCTGCGGACGGCGAGGTGCTCGTCCGCCTCGGCGAAGGTGGCCTCGTGTATCAGGAGGTCTGCCCCGCGTGCGAGCTCGACGGCCGAGCGGCAGTAGATCGTGTCGGTGCAGTAAACGACGCTGCGGCCGCGTATGGCGGGGCCGCAGAAGTCTGCGCCGTCGAACGCGCGGCCGTCGGGGAGCGTGACGCGCTCGCCCCTCTTCAGCCGCCCGTAGAGCGGCCCCGCGGGGATGCCTTCGGCGCGCGCCCGCTCCACGTCGAAGTGGCCGGGCCGATCTTTCTCCGTCACGCGGTAGCCGAAGGCGGGCAGGCGGTGCTTGAGGGGCGCGCTCGTCACGGTGTACTCGTCGTCCTCGAATACCGCGCCGCCCTCGACCGTGCGGATTTCTAGCGGGTAGGAGGTGTGCAGTTGCGTAAGCCGGCTAGTCTCGCGCACGAGCTGTTCGAGCCCGCGCGGGCCGTAGAGCGTGAGCGGGCGCCCCGCCCCGGCCATGCCGCAGGTGGCGAGCAGGCCCATCAACCCATAGACGTGGTCGCCGTGCATGTGCGTTATGAAGACGCGCGTGAGCTGGCTGAGGTTGAGGTCGCTTCGCAGGAGCTGGTGCTGAGTACCCTCGCCGCAGTCGAAGAGCCAGAGCTCGCCGCGCTGCGGCAGTTGCAGCGCCACGCTCGAAACGTTCCTCTTGCGCGTCGGCACGCCCGCGCTCGTCCCCAGGAATGTCACACGCAAAGCTCTTGCGCCCCTCTCATGCTTTTCTGCTGACGTAGGCGTTGCCCCGCAGCCAGTAGCGCCAGGGCTTCAGGGCGAACTCCTCGGCGTAGGCGACGCCTATGCGCGGCCCCGAGGCGATGTCACCCGCCCTCACGCGCGCGCCCGCGTCTTCAATCCAGACTCGCGCGCCTTCGAGCAGGTCTTCGCCGTCGTGCGAGCGGTCTATCGCGAGGGCGCGGCAGAGCTTGCCGGGGCCGCTCGTAAGCTCGCGGTCGGCGCGGCCCGGCCGCCGCTCGCGCATAATCTCTATGCCCTCCTCCGGCTCAAGCGCGCGCACCAGGACCGCGTGGGGAAGCCCCACGGGGCCGGTCACGACGTTGAACTGGTCGTGCATGCCGTAGATGAAGAAGACGTATGCGGTGCCGCCGAGCGCGTACATCGTCTCCGTGCGCGCGGTGCGCCGCCCGCCGTAGGAGTGCGCAGCCTTGTCCCCGATGCCGAGATAGGCTTCCGTCTCTACGATGCGGCCCGAGACGCGCCCGCCCGCGGGCGACGGCACGACGAGGCGCTTGCCGAGCAGGTCGCGCGCCACGGCTCGCGCGTCCCGGCGCGTGTAGAACTCGCGCGCGAGCTTCCCGCCGCGCGGCGCCCCCTGCCCGAGAGAGCGCGTCACTCGAACTGCTTCCTGAACTCGTCGAAGCGCCGCTGAAGCTCGGCAAGCTCGCCGCGCAGGGCCTCGACCTCGGCCTCAAGGCGGGCCACGCGCTCGTCGCCGGCCGCGGCGCGCGCCGGGGCGCGCGGCTCGCGCGCCGCGCCCTCGTCGGCCGACTCCTCCTCGGCGGGAGGGGCGCCGGAGAGCGTGTGCGCGTAGCGCGCCTCCTTCCTGCCGGGCTGCCGCGGGAGCTTGACGACGAGCGGCTCCTCCCTCTTCGCAAGGGCTTCGAGCGTGGCCTCTACCTCCGAGAGGTCAGCGAAGTTGTAGAGGCGCCCGGTCCGGCCGCGCACCTCGCCCACGGTCTGCGGCCCGCGCAGCATCAGCACGCACATGGCGGCCAGCTCCTGCGGCGAGAGGCCGAAAATCTCGCGGAGCATGTGCTTGTACTTCGGCACGCGGCTGTCGGCGCCGTAGAAGACGTAAACCAGATTCTTCGAGCGCAGCGTTTCGAGCGCGTCGGCGACCGTGCGCTCGTCGTAGCGGACGACGGGGTCGCGGTTGGAAATCTGGTTGCACGCGCTGACCAGCGCGTTCAAGGTCAGCGGGTAATACTCGGGCGTCGTCACCTGCTTCTCTACGAGCGAGCCGGCGACGCGCACCTCCACGTCGTTCAAGTTCGCGCCCACTTTCTCCGCCCCCCGTCCCGTGCTCATGATTCCCAGAATTTCATTGACATGGTCTGACCGTCAAGTGTATAAGCCACGGCGTCTCTTCTTCGGCTCGTAACTTCGCGCGCACTCACGGCGGCGGCAGGGGCCGCCAGCCGCCCCGCTCGACCACTCACACGCGACTTCAACCCTACAGGCGACGGAGGCAGTCACATGAGCACGCCGGTCAACACGAACGTCTCGGAGGCGAAGGCCATCCTGCGCGGCAAGTCCGCGAGGCCGGCCGAAATCCTCGCGCTCGAGAAGAAGCTCAGGGCCGAGAAGCAGTTCGGCTACGCGCGCCGCCTGCTCTCGCGCGCCCTCGAAGACCCCTCCGTCAAATCCGACGACCGGCTGGAGCTGGAGGTTCGGCAGAAGCTCGCGCTCTGCACCTACAAAGACCCAGACCTCCCGGCCGACATGAAGCTCGACCGCGCACTCGAGATACTGCGCGAGGCCGAAGACCTCGCCGAGACGCGCAACCAGGAGACGCTCGGCCTGGCCGGCGCCATCTACAAGCGCATGTGGGAGGTTGACAACCAGAAGGCCCACCTCGAGCGCGCCCTCTTCTACTACCTGCGCGGCTACGGCGAAGGCGCCGAGCGCGACCAGGGCTACACAGGCATAAACGCCGCCTTCATCCTCGACCTGCTCGCCAACCAGGAGGAGAAGGAGGCCCGCAGGGCCGACATGCCGCGCGGGTCTGATGAGTACGCGCGCATAGAGGCGAGGCGCGCGCGCGCACGCGCGATACGCGAGGAGATAGTGCGCGTGGTCGCCCCCTTGAGCGGGACCGACTGGCTGACCGGCAAGTGGTGGTTCTACAGCACCGTCGCCGAAGCCTACTTCGGCCTCGGGCCTTACGACGAGACGAACTACGGCAAGGCCGTCGAGTGGCTGAAGGAGGGCAGGGCGAACGCGGCGCCGCCCGAGTGGGAGTACGAGTCAACGGCGCGGCAGTTGGCCGAGCTGGCGCGCCTTCAGGCCGGCGGCGCCGACATCGAGCAGACCCCCGCGTGGCGCGCGCTCGGCGAGTTCCTCGGCCACGGCACGGCCGCCGTGCGGAGCGCCTTCGCCGGGAAGATCGGCCTGGGCCTTTCGGGGGGCGGCTTCCGCGCCTCGCTCTACCACATAGGCGTCTTGGCGAAGCTCGCCGAGCTCGACGTGCTGCGGCGCGTCGAGGTTCTCTCCTGCGTCTCGGGCGGCTCGGTCATAGGCGCGCACTACTACCTCGAAGTGCGGAAGCTACTCCAGGAGAAGGCCGACTCGGAGATAACGCGCGAGGACTACATCGAGATCGTCAAGCGCGTGCAGAAGGAGTTCCTGCGCGGCGTGCAGCGCAACGTCCGCACCCGAGTCCTCTCGGAGCCGATCACGAACCTTCGGATGATCTTCACGCGCAACTACTCGCGGACGCTCCGCGCCGGCGAGCTGTTCGAGTCGGAGATTTTCAGCCTCGTCCCCGACGGCGGCGGGCGCGGGGAGCGCTTCATCAACGACCTCTACGTGAAGCCGAAGGGCGAGCCGCCCGACTTCCGCCCCAAGTACAACAACTGGCGGCGCGAGGCGAAAGTCCCGATACTGATTCTCAACGCGGCCACGCTCAACACCGGCCACAGCTGGCACTTCACGGCCTCCTACATGGGCGAGCCGCCCGCCGGCATAGACAGCGTGATTGACGGCAACGACCGCCTGCGCCGCGTCTATTACACGGAAGCGCCCGAGCGCCACCGCTGCGTTCGGCTCGGCCACGCCGTCGCCGCCTCGGCCTGCGTCCCCGGCCTCTTCGAGCCGGTCGCGCTCGAAGGGCTCTACCCCGACCGCGTCGTCCGACTCGTTGACGGCGGCGTCTGCGACAACCAGGGCATCACGGGGCTGCTGGAGCAGGACTGCAACGTGCTTCTCATCAGCGACGGGAGCGGCCAGATGGAGTCTCTGGCAGACCCGAGCCGCGGCCCGTTGGGGACGGCGCTGCGCTCGACCACCATTCTGCAATCGCGCGTGCGCCAGTCGCAGTACCAGGACATGGTCGCGCGCAAGCGCTCGGGCCTGCTGCGCGGCTTCATGTTCGTGCACCTGAAGGAAGACCTGAACGTTGACCCGGTGGACTGGGTCGGCTGCCTGGAGCCGTATGACGCGTCGGACGACGCGAGGCCTGTCTCGCGCCGCGGCAAGCTCACGAGCTACGGCGTCGCGCGCGACATACAGCAGTCGCTCGCCTCAGTCCGCACAGACCTCGACTCCTTCTCCGACGTTGAAGCCTACGCCCTGATGGCGAGCGCCTACCGCATGACGGAGCACGCCTTCGCCGTGGGCAAGTGCGTCGAGGGCGTCGAGGAGCCGGCCGAGCGCCAGGCGTGGGAGTTCCTCGCCGTCGAGGCGGGCATGATAGGCGAGGGCGGGCAGTACGAGTTTCTGAAGTGGCTGCTGGGCGTGAGCAACTCGCTGGCCTTCAAGATATGGAAGCTCTCGAAGGGGCTCAGGGCTCTGTCGTGGGTGCTCGCGGTCGCCTTCGTCCTGCTCGCGGCTTACGCCGTCTGGCGCTGGCCCGACGCCGTGCTCGTAAAGGCCGTGACTCTCTGGGGCCTCGGCGTCTTCGTCGTAACGATGGGGCTCACGATGCTCGCCACGGCATTCGTCGGGAAGACGCTCATGCGGATCGTGCGCCTGCGGGAGACGCTGATACGCATGGCCGTAGGGGCTGGGTTCGGCATCTTCGGCTGGCTCGCCGCGTGGCTGCACCTGCACGTCTTCGACAAGATGTTCCTGAAGCTCGGGAGCCTCGACAACTTCAGGCGGCGCGGCGACACGACTGCCGGCGGCCTCGGCGACCACCCCGCCGAGCCGCTGCGCCAGACGTAAGGCCGAAAGGCAGAGCGCAACACGGGAGGCGCGCCGTCATCACTCCGTCAACGGCGAAGTGATGACGGCGCGCCTCCCGTCTTTCCTGCTCCTTCCTTTGCCCTCAGCGGGAGCCGGCGAGCCGCAGCACGAGGTCTTTGTCGTAGGCGCGGACGTGGACGCGCTCGCCCTTCCGGATGATGTAGGTCGGGACGGAGGCCACGGGGAGCTGCTGGCGCACGGCGCCGGTGCGTTTATCGAGCAGGTACAGGAAGTCCGGCTCCTTCGTGAAGCCGTAGCCGGTGATGATAAGGTCGCCCGCCAGCTCGAAGTTCGCGGAGTTGGAGACGAGCGGCGCGCTGCGCCAGAGCACGCGCCCCTCCCGCGTGTCAACAGCGGTCAGGTAAGCGTTCATCCCCTTCGACGAGCGCGCGTAGGTCATGTGCGCGTGCGAGACGTAGAGCGTGCCGTCCTCCTCGGCCGCCCACTTGAGCGTTTGATAGACGTAATCGCGGTCTCCGCGCAGGTAGTCGGG
>DASPKR010000591.1:0-3252 GCA_035627975.1 Pyrinomonadaceae bacterium
AGCTCGCCCGGCCGAACCTGCGCGAGCACGGGCAGGCGGCCTACGTGCGCAAGGTAATCCGCGACCCAGTCAACCATCTCGCGCCCGAAGCGCCGGAACTCTTCCGGGCTCATGTCGCCGAGCGGCGGCGCATGGCCCGCCCGGTCTGCGTCTTCGTCTTTCATAGAGTCAAAGCTTCAGAAGTTCTTCGAGCACGCGCATCGTCCGCCGGCAGCTTTCGGTATTGTTCGTCTTGAGCTGGTAAGAAATCAAATCGGCCGAATAGACGACGTGCAGCGCGCGCTCGATTCGCGCCAGCTCGTCGGCGCCGAACTCCGACTCGCCGTAGCCCCGCAGGAAAGCTTCGGCGACCTCGGCGCCCGTGAGTCGCTCGCAGACGCGCGAGGGGTTCTCGTGCGTGAACCAGTAGGAGAGCCGCGCGAGGTCTTCCGGCCAGATGCCGGACATCGCCTCGTCCCAGTCAACGAACAGAAGCTCGCCGGGCGCGGTGAGAAGCGCGTTCCGCGGGAACGGGTCGCCGTGCAGAAGCCGCGGCGTGAACCTGCCTTCGAGCGGGCGCAGGAGCCGGGTGACCTCCTCCTCTATGACGGGGAAGAGGCGCGTGTGGAGACGCTCGTCCACTTCAAGCAGGCGGTCGCTCACGTCGTAAACCAGCTTGCACTCTACGTAGTCGTCGTCCGTGCCTGCGCCGCCGTTAACGTAGCCGTAGCGCGCGGGCCCGACGGAGTGAACCGCGCGCAGGTAGGCGCCTACGAGCCGGCAGTATTCCCTGCCGCTGAGTACCCCGGCGCGCATCGCCTCGACGCAGTTGCGGCCCTCGACGTGCTCATAGACGGCGAAGCCTGCGGGGAAGTGCTCTTTGCCGCGCGAACAGTGGAGCAGCCGCGCATGCGGGACAGCGGCGCGCGCGAGCTGCTCTTCCAGCCACTCGGGCTTGCCACCCTCGGGCCAGTCCTCGTACGCGAAGACCTTTACGACGACAGCGCCGCCCCCTTCGACCTCGACTTTAAAGACGCGGTTGACTTTGCCGAACGGCAGCGGCCCCGTGACTAGCGCGACGGCGCCCAGCGCCCTTGCGCCTAGAGCCGACTCGACTGCCGCTGGGATTGCGGCGCGCGTCGCCTCCTCATCCCCCGTGAGCGACGACCTGCCCGCGCGGAACGCCTCCGCGGGGTCGCGCCCCTTCGCGCCGTCTTGCCCGGTCTCGCCCACGGCCATTTACGCGGACAGCTCTTCGAGCGGCGGGAACTTGTGCTGCTTGCGGCCGGGCGGCCCCTCGAAGGCCATGGAGGTCTTGTATAGCTCGAAGCGGCCGTCGGACGCCTCGGGCGCGCAGCGCTCGCGCAAGTTCTGCATCTCGCGCTCCGTCATCGGCTCGAAGCCGCGAGCGATGCGCAGGTTCTGGCGGAGCACCTTGAGCGAGTCTATGCCGCTCACGGTCGAGGCGACGGGCAGGCTCATGGCGTAGCGCAGGGCCTCGGTCGCAGTCACTACGCGCTTCTTAACGGGCGTGCCTTCGCCGCCCATGCTCTTCATGCCGAGCGGCGCGATGCCGCGTCGGTTAAGCTCCGGCAGCACGCGGCGCTCGAAGCTCCGGAAGGTCGCGTCGAAGACATTTAGGGGGAGCTGGCAGGCGTCGAAGGGGAAGCCGTGCGCCAGCATCTTGAGGTGTATGTCCGGGTGCTTATGGCCCGTGAAGCCGACGAAGCGAACCTTGCCCTCGCGCTTCGCCTGCTCGAGCGCCTCGACCGCCCCGCCCGGCGCGAAGTGCAGGTCGGGGTCGTTCTCGTAAACGACCTCGTGAATCTGCCATAAGTCCAGGTAGTCGGTCTTGAGGCGCCGCAGCGACTGCTCCAACTGCCGCATCGCGGCCCTCCTGTCGCGCCCGTGCGAGCAGACCTTCGTCATAAGGAAGACGCGGCCGCGGCGCCCTTCGAGCGCGCGGCCCATCAGCTCTTCGCTGCGGCCGTCGTGGTACTCCCATGCGTTGTCCATGAAGGTCAGCCCCTCGTCAACCGCCTCGTGGACGATGCGCGCGGCCTCGCGCTCCGACTTGACCAGGCCGAGGTGGTAGCCGCCCAGCGCGAGCGCCGTCACGCGCGCGCCCGTCCGCCCCAGCGGCCGCAGAGGAATCTCTCCCTTGCCTTTGTCAGCCATCAGCTTCGCCCTCCGTGAAGCAGGGTTTACCACAAAGGCACGAAGGCACGAAAGAGACGCGGGCGTTTCTTTCGTGCCTTCGTGCCTTCGTGTTGGGACCGGCTTAGCGATAGACGTTCTCGCCGCGGTGCTTCTCGCGCCACTCGCGCTCGAAGTAGTCGGCGTCTTCGTCGGCGCGGGCGTTGACGCCCATGTAGATGCCGCCTCCGCGTATGCCTTCGTCGTAGGTCTTGGCGTGCTCCTCGGGGATACCCGCCCCGACGAGCGTGCCCACCAAGCCTCCCGTCAGCCCGCCCGCGCCCGCGCCAGCCAGAGCCGCGGCGAGCGGCCCGGCCACGACGAGCCCCGCGCCGGGGATTATGACGTTCGTGCCGATGGCGGCGACGGCCGCGATTATCGCGCCGAGCGTGCCGCCCACGGCCGAGCCGACGCCCATGCCTTCGAGCGCCTTGCTGCCGACCTCGGAGTCGCCGTCGGCGAAGTGCTTATTGCGCGTCTCGTCCGACATCAGCACGTTCACGTCGTCCTTCGTGTAACCGCGCTCGGCGAGCGAGCGGTAGGCGCCCTCGGCGCTCTCGCGGTCGCGGAAGAGGCCGTGGACTGTGCGGCCGGCGCCCGCGCGTGCGCGCGTCGCGGCCGCGCCCGCCGTCGCGGTGCCGCCGATCACGTCGTTTGCTTCTTGGCGCGCGTTGCCGATGGCGTTCTCGCGCTCGCCCTCGCGTTCGAGGCGCTCGTTGTCGGTCAGGTCGCCGTAGGCGTCCTTGGCCGCGCCCTTCACCCTTTCCCCGAAGGCCGAAGCCTCCTCGCCGATGCTATCCTTCTTATGATCGCTCATCCGTATTCTCCTTCGTCGTCTGTATTGACAGCCGGGGCGCGCCACGCGCGGCGGCTGTACGATTTAGAACCTAAGAACTCGTTGCGCAGACGCTTCGGGCAAGCGCCGTGCCTCGCCGGAGAACGGGCGAGTGCCCGGCCGGCTTTTACGGCCGGGCACTCGACACGGTGGGCTAAAGCTGTATAATGCGCGTCGTTAGCAAGACAAACCTTTGCGACGGGAGCTTGACTTACCCCCCGGCTCGCGGCGATAGTGCTGAA
>DASPKR010000592.1:0-2234 GCA_035627975.1 Pyrinomonadaceae bacterium
GGCTCGGGCGCGAGCTTCGGAAGGCGGGCCTGCGCTTCAGGCGAAGCGGCTTCTCGAACTTCGGCGAGGAGGAGCTGATAGCGCGCTTCGTCGCTGAGCTCCTGCGCGGCGGCGGCGACCGCACGGCCGTTGACATAGGCGCGGGCGACGGCGTGACGGGCTCGAACACCTACGCGCTCTTCAGGCAGGGCTGGCGGGGCCTCGGGATAGAGGGCGAGGAGCGGCGCGCCCGCCGCATGGCGAGGGCGTACAAACGGTTCGCGGGCGTCGAGGCCGTCTGCGCGCGCGCGACCCCGGACAACGTGGCCGAACTGCTGCGCGCCCACCGCATCGGGCGCGGCTTCGCGCTGCTCAGCCTCGACATAGACGGCTACGACTACTGGGTGCTCGACCGACTGCTCGCGGAGTTCCGCCCCCGCCTCGTCGTCAGCGAGATAAACGAGAAGATACCGCCGCCCGTCAGGTTCGTCGTCAAGTACGACCCCGACTTCCGCCTGCAACACCACTTCTTCGGCTACAGCATCGCGAGCCTCGAAGACCTCTGCGCGCGCCACTCCTACGGCATACTCGCGCTCGAATACAACAACGTCTTCCTGGCGCCGCGCGAGACCGATGGCGCGCGCTTCCTGACCGCCGAGGAAGCCTACCGCGCCGGCTACCTCGAACGCCCCGACCGCCGCGAGCGCTTCCCCTCGAACGAAGACATGGAAGCCCTCCACCGGCTCAGCCCCGCCGAGGCCGTCCGCTTCCTCGACGACTTCTACTCGCGCCACCGCGGCAAGTACGAGCTGGGAGTCTAAACGCCATCCCTCGCGGCCGCGCCTCCCGCCTCGCTATTGAGCACAACTGTCGCGCCCATCATCCACCAGACGAGGAGCGCGGCTTCTGCGTCACCGAAGTTGTAGTTGACCAGCGAGCTTGCGAGGAAGCCCGTGAGCGCGCCCAGCACGCCGAGCGCGAGGCCGTGCGCCGCGGCGTCGCCCGTGTCCCGCCAGAGGGTTTCGGCGCGCGCCGCGAGACGCCAGAAGGCGAGCATCAGCCAGAGCCAGAACAGCAGCGCCGGCAGGCCGCGGTCGAAGGCGAGCTGCACGGGCGTCGAGTGCGCGTGCAGCAACGTCGAGCCCGGAAAGCCCCACTCCTGCCAGTGGCGCTTTACGGCGTCCATGCCGTGGCCGAAGAAGGGGTGCAGCGGGACGCGCGAGGCGGCGACGCTCGCGACCTGAAAGCGCAGGTTGGCGCTCGGGTCTTGGAGCAGGAGCGCGCCGCTCGCGCGCGTGCGCCAGACGGCAACGGCGCCGAAGGCGAGCGCGAGCAGGACGACGACGGCGACGCCCGCGCGCGCCCTCCCGCGCTCCGCAGACCTCCACGCGAGCACCGTCGAGCCTACGGCGAACGCGACCAGCACAGTCCTCATCGCCGTCATTGCGACGCCCGCGGCCAGCAGCGCGTAGGCCGCGAAGGCGAGGAGCGCGCGCGGCCGGTGATGACGACGACGCCCCCCGCTCTCTCCTTCTTCTTCCCCGCCGTCGCGGCGCCGGAAGGCGAGCGCAAAGCCCAAAGCGAGTTGCGCGATCATCTGAAGCATCTCGGCGAACGTCTCGTAGTGGCTCGTCCAACCCGACGCGCGGAAGCTTCGCGTCGGCCCGCCGCCCGTCACGCCCGAAGGCGAGGCCGACGCCCGAGCCTCTTCCGTCAACAGAGGCCCCTGCCACTCGGCGTGCTCCCCGCTGGTGATGACACTCAGGCTTGCGCGCTGGCCCCGGGGCGTCGCGCGCAGCGCCGCGTCAATCTCTTCGACCGAAGAGACACGCCTGCCGCCCACGCGCCAGACGGCGTCGCCCTCGCGCAAAGGGGTCTGCGCCCGAAGCGGGCTGTCGGCCCGGAGCGCCTTCACGACGACACCCCGCCCGACGGCAATCTCCCATGCCCCGCGCAGCACGCCCGACGCGCCCGACGCCAAGAGCACGCAGGCGACCAGCACGGCCGCGCGCCGCGTCAGAACCGCCTGCGTGACGTAGAAGACGAGCAGCGTCGCGACGTTTAGGAGTTTCGCCGTGCTGACGCGCGGCTCGTAGGAGAGGAGGGACGAGAGTACAGTCCAGCCCGCGAAGAGCCAGAGCGGCAAATCGAGCGGGGTGCGCCGCAGGCCCGCCCGGCGCGTCGCCAGGAGGCGCAGAAGCCACGCCCCCACGACGGCGGACAGGCCCATCCACGCGCCCGCAATCGAGTGCGGC
>DASPKR010000593.1:0-6611 GCA_035627975.1 Pyrinomonadaceae bacterium
AAAGCGCGAGCTTCGGCGCGCCCCGCGGCGCGAGGGCAACCGGGTGGGCGTCACCGTATTCACGCACTCATAAGACGGGCGAGGGGGAATCGAGGGGGGCTCCTGGGAAGGGTCACGGCTTTGAGAAGGGGTTTTCGCGCGGCGCCCGGGGCGGGCGCCGCGCCTTTTTTTTATGGGCGGAAAAAAATTCCTGCCGGGTGATTCAATCCGCGCGGCTTTTGCGCGTTAACCTGTGTAAGGGGATGCGCGGGACGGCCTAACTTCATTCCTCTTAACCCTTACACGTCATACGCCCCGCGCTGAGGGTTTTTACGCCACACGGCAAAATGTAGGGCGGGCAGGGGGGCTGCCGGCGTCGCGCCCCCGTCGCTGGAAGGCGGCGGGCCGGGCGCGCCGTCGGCGCATTGGTCGGCCGGCGCGTCGTCGCGCGCCGGAAAACTTTTCTTCACGTGGGGAGGAACGGGTGAGTTAATGAAAAAAGTCCTGGTGGCGGGGGCTACGGGGCGGCTGGGCGCGGAGGTGCTGTGCGAGCTGTCGAGGCGCGGCTACCGCACGCGCGCTCTCGTGCGGGACAGGGCGCGACTTAAGGAGGGCGCGGCCCGCGGCGTCGAGGTCTTCGAGGCCGACGCGCGCTCGCCCGGCTCGCTCGAAGGCGCCTGCGAGGGCTGCCACGTGGTCGTCTCTGCGATGGGCGCGAGCCTGGCCCTCGGCCGCACGCGCGAGCGCGCCTCGGGCTTCCGCGAGGTTGACTTCCTCGCCAACGTGAACCTGCTTGAGCGCGCGCGGCGCGAGGGCGTCGGCAAGTTCGTTTACGTGTCGCTGCACGGCGCCGAGCGGCTGAGGGGCCTCGGTTACGTGGATGCGCACGAGGAGTTCGTCGGCGCGCTCGCCGCGAGCGGCATGCAGCACACAATCGTCCGGCCCACGGGCTTCTTCCACGTCTTCGCCGAAATCTTCAGGATGGCCGAGCGCGGGCGCGTCGTGATCGTCGGGGGCGGCGAGGCGCGCACGAACCCCGTTGACGAGAGGGACGTTGCGCGAGAGTGCGCCGACGCCGTCGAGGTGGGCGAGCGCGAGCTTCCCGTCGGCGGCCCCGAGACCTACACGCGCCGGGAGATTGCCGAGCTCGCCTTCGAGGCGCTCGGCCGCCCGCCGAATGTGACGAGCGTTCCCGCCGCTCTCGTGCGCGCTCTCATCAAGCCCGTGCGCCTATTCGACCGGAGGCTTTACGACCTTCTGGAGTTCGGCGCGGCCGTGAGCACGCGCGACCTCGTGGCGCCGCCCGCGGGCGAGCACGGCCTGCGCCAGTTCTTCCGAAGGCTCGCGGGCCAGGCCCCGGCCGCCGCGCGAGCGCCAAACGTCACAGCTGGCGACATGAGGATAACCTCGGGCGAGCTGCGCCGCCTCTCGAACGGGGCGGAGCGCACTGGCCCGAGGCCCTGACCTGTCGGCTTATTTGGGGAAGCCTATTCGCCGGGCGAGGCTCTGGTAGCGCGGGTCGTCCTTGAGCGGGGCGAGGCGGCGGCCGACCTTCAGTAGCACCATCCAGTTCGAGCGCTCCTGGAAAGACTGTTCCAGAAGCTTGAAGGCCTGATCCTTGTCGCCCAGGCCCGCATAGACGACCGAGATGAGGAACGGCGCGACCTCGCCGTTGCGCTCGCGCACCTTCAGCTCTTCGAGGACCTTGTGCGCCTCGTCGTGGCGGCCCCAGACGGCGTAGAGGTGGCCGAGCGCTATGTCAACGAGCGGGTCGCGCGACATCTGCTTGGCCTTGCGCAGCACTTCGAGCGCCTCGTCGTAGCGCCCCTGCATCGTGTAAACCTCTCCCATGTTGAGGTAGGCGCGCGCGTGGTTCGGGTCGCGCTCAAGGGCCTCGCGCGATAGCTCCAACGCCTCCTCGTACCGCCCCGCCACGTAGAGCGACCAGCCGTAGATGGAAGTGATGTTGACCGAGAGCGGGTCGAGCCGCTTCGCCGTCTTGAACTCGGCTTCCGCCTCCGGGAAACGCTCTAGGGCCGTCAGGAAAGTGGCGTAGGCGAAGTGGGCCTCGGCGCTGTTCGGGTTTAGCTGGATGGCCTGCTTGTACTCGCCCTCCGCGCCGGCGAAGTCCCAGTCATAGACGAACCTTATCGAGGCGAGCGGCACGTGCGCTATGGCGAGCGACGGGTCGAGCTGTAGAGCCTTGTTGGCGGCGGCGCGGGCGCGGGGGAACGCCTCGTGCGGCGTCATCGAGCCGTAAGCCGGCAGCAGCCGGTAGGCAAAGGCGAGCCCGACGTATGCGAGCGCGTAGTCGGGGTCGCGCGCCACCGCCAGGTTGTATAGCTCTATGCTGCGCTTGATGTCCTCGGGCGTGGCGCGGTTGCGGTGGTACTCGCCCTGAAGGTAGAGCTGGTAGGCCTCGGGGTCGCGCGTGTAGCCGCGCGCTATCTGGCGCTCCTCCTCGCCGGAGAGGCGCAGGCGCAGCTTGTCGAGTATGTCGCCGGCGATGTCCTGCTGGACGATGAGCAGGTCTGAGAGCTTGCGGCTGTAGCGCTCGCCCCAGAGCTGCGCGCCGTCGGAGACGCGCACGAGCTCTGCCTGTATCACTATCTGGTCGCCGTTGCGCGCCACGCGGCCGACGAGCACCGAGCCGACGCCCAACGCGCGGCCCGCCTCGCGCGGGTCAACCGACTTGCCCTTGTAGGTGAAGGCCGTCGTGCGCGCCATCACGCGAAGGCTGGGCAGTTGCGAGAGCTGGTTTATGAGGTGCTCGGCGATGCCGTCCGAGAGGTACTCGGTGTCGGGATCGGAGTTGACGTTGGCGAAGGGCAGAACCGCTATAGAGTCTATCCCCGTGCTCTGCCGCGCGCCGCTGTAGAAGTAGAACGCGACCGCGGCGCCCGCGACGAGCAGCACCGCGGCGGCGGCGGCGAGCGCGCGCGCCCTCGCGCCGCGGCGCAGGCGAGCGCCTTCGGCCGGCGCGGTGCGCGCCGACGAAGCGCGGGAAGAGGCGACGGCGGCGGCGCCGTCAACCGCGACCGCCGGGGCGGCATGGCCGTTGCCCGCGGCCGGGGCTGCCGCCGTTGTGGTGGTGGCGCGCGGCGCCGCGGCGCGGGCGGTCTTGACGGCGTCGCCGTCTTCACTTTCGTCTTCCGGGCGCTGCGGCCTCTCGTCGGGGCTCTCGCCGGGCGCGTAGCGCAGCGTCTCGACGCCGGCCTGCGAGCCAGTGTCGCCCGCCTTCGGGAGCCCCGCGGGCGTGCGCAGGGCTGCGTCCGTCGCGTGAATCGCGGCGGGCGAGTTGGAGAGGTGTATGTGGCCGGCCGCGTCGCCCGCGCCTTCGACGGCGCAGGCGTCGGAGGCCGAGCGGCAGACGCGCGACATCACCTCCTCGAAGCGCGGGTCGTCGCGTATCTGGTCTAGCCGCGGGTCAACGCAGACGAAGGTGAAGCCGACGGCGTGCTCGCGCTCGGCCTCTTCGAGCCAGCGGAACGCCTCGTCGCTCTCGCCGAGCAGAGAATAGATGACCGCGATCTCGAAGGCCGTCACCCACTCCTGCGGGCGCCGCTCTATCAACTCAGCGAGCGCGGCGCGGGCCTCGTCCTGTCGGCCGCAGGCGGCGAGCACGTGCGCGTACTTGGCGCGCGTGGTGGCCGTCTCCCCGGCGAAGGCGCGCTCCTGCTCGAAGACGGCGAGCGCTTCGTCGTGCCGCCCCATCATCTCGTAGCACCAGCGCAAGACGATGTGCGTGGAGAGCGAGCCGGGGTCAATGTCGAGCGCGCGTTTGCACTGCTCGACCGCCTCCTCGTAGCGGCGCGCGAAGAAGAGGACGTTGGCGACGGCCGTGGCGACCACCGGCGAGCGCGGCGAAATCTGCTGCGCACGCCTTATCTCCGCGATGGCCTCGTCGTGGCGCGCCATCGCCGACAGGCTGAAGGCGTGCCAGCGGTGCGCGACCTGGTTGTCGGGCCGGAGTTCTATGGCGCGCTTGAAGTGGCGCTCGGCCTCGGCCCAGTCGCGGACGTGGTGCAGTAGGACGAAGCCCAGAGAGGCGTGGGCCTCGGGTACGCGCTCGTTCGCCTCGACGGCGCGCACGGCCGCCTCCTTCGCGCGCTCCCATGCCCCGGCGGGGGGCGGCTCGGCGTACCAGTTCAGGAGCGCCCAGCAGTCGGCCATCTCGGCCCACGCGAGCGCGAACGCGGGGTCGCGCTCGACTGCGCGCTCAAGCCGCTCGATGGCCTGCCGCAGCCCCTCGGCCGTGCGGCGCGTGGCGAAGTAGCGGCCGGCCTGGTAGAGCTTGTAAGCCTCCT
The DNA here is from genome assembly GCA_035627975.1 of Pyrinomonadaceae bacterium. GTDB lineage: Bacteria > Acidobacteriota > Blastocatellia > Pyrinomonadales > Pyrinomonadaceae > QHXN01. The sequence goes on from DASPKR010000593.1 coordinate 4,287, forward strand.
CGTCGTCGGTCGGGCGCGGCCCCTGCGGCTGCAACTGCGTGGCGCCGCCGCGCGCGGCGTCCAGTTCGCCCTGAGCCGAGGCCGCGGCCGCGGTCGCGTCGAGGTTTCGGACGCGGCGCAAGAGGTCGTCGAAGCGGGAGTCGGAGCGCAGGGGGTCGAGCGCCGGCTCGACCATGAGCCAGACGAGCCACGCGTCGCCCTGCCGGAAGCTCTCTTCGAGCAGCTCGAAGGCGCGCGTCTTCTCGCCGAGCGCCGCGTGGACGAGCGCGACGTGGAAGTGCGAGACGTAGCGCATCTTCGACATCTCTTCGAGCTGCGCTATCGCCGCGCGCGCGTCCTCCGCGCGGCCGGCGAGCGCCGAGGCGTAGCCGAGCAGGGCGACGATGAAGGGGCTGCCCCCGGAGATTTCGACTGCGGCGCGCGCGGCCTTGAGTGCCTCGTCGTGCTGGCCTAGCGCGGAGTGCGCGCGGCTGACGACGAAGTGCGCGAGGACGAAGTTGGCGTCTATCTCTAAAGCCTTGCGGCTCTCGGCGATGGCCTCCTCGTGGCGGCGAGCGTGGTAGAGCGCCCAGCCGAGGGCCTGGTAGATGTTCGGCGAGTTCGGCGCGAGCTCAAGCGCGCGGCGCCCCTCGCGCTCGGCCTCCTCGAAGCGACCCTCGCTCGCGAGCAGGAAGCAGTACCACTCGTGAGCGGTGGCGTGCTCGGGGTTCAGTTCTATGGCGCGGCGCAGGTGTCGCTCGCCCGCGCGCCAGTCCCACTGCGCGTGGCTGGCGAAGCCGAGGGCCGTGTACGCCTCGGCCGAGACGGGGTCTAAGGCGGCGGCGCGCGTCGCGGCCTCGCGCGCGGCCGTGAAGCACTCGCGCGAGGGCATCACGCCGTAAACGCCGAGCCAGTTGTAGTAGTCGGCGATGCCGCCGTGCGGGGCGGCGTATGAGGGGTCAATCGCCGCCGCCTCCGTGAAGTGCATGATGGCCTTGGCGAAGCCCTCCTCGGACATCATGTTGAGGTAGTAGCGGCCGCGCAGGTAAGACTCGTAAGCCTCGGGCGAGTTCGTGCCTCGCTTGGCGAGCTGCGCGCGCTCCTCGCCCGTGAGCTTCGGCACGAGCGCCTTCGCGACCTGCGCCGAGATGGAGTCCTGCAAGGAGAGGATGTCAGAGTGCTTCTCGTCGAACTGACCGGCCCAGAGCGGCGCGCCGTCGCGCATGCTCACGAGCTGGACGGTGACGCGCACGCGCTCGCCAGCGCGCAGGACGTGCCCGTCCAGGACGTAGTCAACGCCTAGCTGGTGGCCCGCGGAGACGGGGTCGCCGTTCTCGCGCGCGAACCGCATCACGGAGCTGGTGGGCCGCACGGTCACGCTACGCATGTTGGAGAGGCGCGTGATGAGCGCGTCGGCGAGGCCGATGCCGAGGAAGTTGCCGGTGTCCGACCCTTCGGTGAATTGCAGGAGCTTGAAGGGCAGCACCGCGATCGCCTTCTTGCCGGCGCGCGCCGGGAACGACGTCTCCTTCGGCGCGCGGGAAGGGAAGTAGGACGGCGCCGAGATGGGCGCGCCCTCCGAGTAGCGCCGGAGGTCTTCGGCGAACTCCTCGACCGAGGCGTAGCGCAGGTGCGGCTCCTTGCGCATGGCCTTCATGACTATCTGGTCGAGCCCGCGCGCGAGCTCGCGGCGCAGCGTCTCGACGCTCGCGTTGCGGTGGCGGCTCACCAGCTCGGGCGTGAGCGTGACGGGCTGGCCGTCCGAGCCGCCGGGGGCGTCCGCTTCTTCCAGACGGCTGACGGCCGTGCTCGGCCTCTCGGGCTCCTCCTCGCAGACCATGCGCGCAATCTCGTGCGGCGCGGCCCGTTCGAGCCGGAACGGGTGGTGGCCGGTGAGAAGCTCGTAGAGCAGCACACCTAAAGAGTACTGGTCGGAGAGCGGCGTGGCCGGCTCGCCGCGGAGCTGCTCGGGCGAGGCGTACTTCGGCGTCATCATCCTCATCGCCGTCAGCGTCGGGTCGAGCGTGATGTCGGCGATGTCGGGGTTCAGAATCTTCGCGATGCCGAAGTCCAGAAGCTTCGGCGTGCCGTCGCCCGTGACGAGTATGTTCGACGGCTTTATGTCGCGGTGGATGATGAGGTTCTGGTGCGCGTAGTGGACCGCCGAGCAGACCTTCCGGAAGAGCTCGAGCCGCGCGTTCGTGTCGAGCTGACGCGCCTCGCAATATTCGACGATCGGCTGCCCCTCGATGTACTCCATGACGAAGTAGGGGAGCCCCTCGCGCGTGGAGCCGCCGTCGAGGAGGGCGGCGATGTACGGGTGCTCGAGGCTGGCGAGGATCTGGC
>DASPKR010000594.1:0-5190 GCA_035627975.1 Pyrinomonadaceae bacterium
AACGCAATCATCCCGCCGCTCTCGCTCGAAGGCCCGGTGCTCTCCATCCGCCGCTTCGGCAAGGAGCCGCTGCGGATGGCCGCGCTCATCGAGAAGAACGCGCTCACGAAGGACATGGCCGAGATGTTCGAGATGTGCGTAAAGGCGCGCCTGAACGTCCTCATCTCCGGCGGCACGGGCGCGGGCAAGACGACGCTCCTGAACGCCCTCTCCTCCTACATCCCCGCCGACGAGCGCATCATCACGATTGAGGACTCCGCCGAGCTTCAGCTACAGCAGCCGCACGTCGTAAGGCTGGAAACACGCCCGCCCAACATCGAGGGGCGCGGCGAGGTCACGCAGCGCGACCTCGTGAAGAACGCCCTGCGCATGCGCCCCGACCGCATCGTCATAGGCGAGGTGCGCGGCGGCGAGGCCATTGACATGCTCCAGGCCATGAACACGGGCCACGACGGGTCGCTCACGACCATACACGCCAACACGCCGCGCGACGCCGTCGCCCGTCTGGAGACGATGATTCAGATGACGGGCATGCGGCTGTCCGACCGCGCCATGCGGCAGCAGATAGCCTCCGCCCTAGACCTCGTCATACAGGCCGCGCGCCTCTCCGACGGCACGCGCCGCGTCACGTCCATCTCTGAGATAACGGGCATGGAGGGCGAGACGATAACGATGCAGGAGATCTTCCAGTTCGAGCGCAAGGGCGTTGACCCGCAGGGCAAGGTCGTCGGCCGCTTCCGCCCGACCGGCGTCCGCCCGCGCTTCGCTGAGCGCATCAAGCAGTACGGCATGCAACTGCCGCGCGTCCTCTTCGAGGACTAGCGGTCAGCGGTCAGCTTTCAGCAATCAGCATACGCCCCGCCGCACGGCGGGCGCTGACAGGAAAGCCGGCCGCCCGTGAACGGAGAAAAGCTGAAATCTGAGAGCTTAAAACAATGATCCCCTTTCTAGTCTTCATGGCCTGCATGTTCGCCGTCTTCGGCGCGTACCTTCTGGCTACGCGCCAGTCGGAGGCGAAGCGCAGGCGCTTGCAGCAGAGGCTCTCTGATGCGCTGCTCTACACGCGCGACACCGACGACGCGGAAGTCCAGCTCGCCCGGCAGGAGCTTCTGAGCGAGATACCCGCGCTCAACCGCCTGCTCGTCCGCGCGCGAGCAGCGACGCGCCTGCGCCGGCTGCTCGACCAGGCCGACCTGCACATAACGGTCTCGCGCCTGCTGATGCTCTCGCTGATGGCGGGGATGCTCGCGGCGCTGGCCGTCTCGATGCTCACCATCTCGAAGCTGGCGATGGCCGGGGCGGGAGTCGTCGCCGCGGCCGTCCCCTTCGCGCACGTCGCCTACAAGCGCAGCCGCAGGCTCAGGCACTTCCTCGAACTCCTGCCCGACACGCTGGAGCTTATGAGCCGCGCGCTACAGGCCGGCCACGCCTTCGCCGAGTCGCTCCACATGGTCGCCAACGAGATGCCCGAGCCCATCTCTACCGAGTTCCGAAAGACCTACGAGGAGCAGAACCTCGGCCTGTCGCTCAAGCTCGCGCTGGAGAACTTGTGCGAGCGGGTGCCGCTCCTCGACCTGCGCTTCTGCGTCACGGCCATACTCATTCAGCGCGAGACGGGCGGCAACCTCGCCGAGATACTCGAAAAAGTCTCCTACACGATCCGCGAGCGCTTCCGCATCCTCGAAGACCTGAACACGCTGACGACCAGCTCGCGTATGTCGGCGTGGATTCTGTGCGGTCTGCCGGCCTTCGTCGCGCTGGCCGTCACCGTGATGAACCCCGATTACATGAGCGTGCTCTGGCGCGACCCCCGCGGCCACAACCTCCTGTTCGCCGCCGCCTTCATGCAGGTAATCGGCATGCTCATCATCAGGAAGATTCTGAGGATAAGGATTTAGAAGCTGAGAGCTGAGAGCTGAGAGCTGAAAGCTATGTTGATCATCACCGTCTCCATATTCGTCTTCGTCACGCTGGGCGTGACGGCCCTGTACTGGCTTATGTTCCGGCCGCCGAGCGCGGCTACGGAGCGGCTGAAGAGGATGGGCGACGGCGACGGGCAGCCCGCCGCGGCGCCTTCGGTGCTGGCCGAAGAAACGCCGATGGGCGCGCTCGCGGGCCGAGTGGCGGGGCCGCTGCACAGGCTCGCGCCGCCTTCGGCTGCCGAGGCCAAAAAACTTCAGAAGCAGTTGATGCAGGCCGGCTACCGCTCTGAGAACGCGCCGGTCGTGTTCCGCGCCCTTCAGCTCGCCTCGCTCGTAGGCTTCCCCGGCTTCGTCGCCGTCGTGTGCGCGCTCGTCGGCCGCCCGCTCGACAGCGCCGTAACGTGGATTTTGGTCGCCTTCATCGTCGGCTTCTTCCTGCCGCGCTTCGCGCTCCGGCGCATCACGGCCTCGCGGCAGCTCCGCCTTCGCTGGGGCCTCGCCGACGCGCTCGACCTGATGGTCGTCTCCGTAGAGGCGGGGCTGGGCTTAAACGCCGCGCTCGTCCGCGTGGGCGACGAGCTGAAGGGCGTGCACCCGGACATAAGCGAGGAGCTTGAGCTTACGAACCTCGAAATCCGCGTCGGGCGCGAGCGCGACGAGGCGCTCCGCAACCTCGCAGAGCGCACGGGCGTTGACGACCTCCGAAGCCTCGTCGCCATGCTCATACAGGCCGACCGCTTCGGCACCTCCATCGCGAAGGCCGTCCGGGTCTATGCCGACTCGCTACGCACGAAGCGGCGCCAACGCGCCGAGCAGGCCGCGCAGAAGGCCGCCGTCAAGCTCCTGATACCGCTCGCCCTCTTCCTCTTCCCGACGCTCTTCATAATCATCCTCGGCCCCGCGGCCATCAACCTCATTGACACTTTCGGCAAGATGTAAAGAGGGAAGCTCATGCTCAAGCGTAGGGTCACGACCATCCTTGCAACTCTCCTGTTGGCGTTCTCGGTCGCCGCTCTCTGGAGCGCCGAGGGCGACGAGCGCGACGGCGACACGGACACCAACGTCGTCGCCGCGTCGGGCGCGGAGGCTGGTGCGTCGGGCGCGGAGGCGCCGAAGAAGAAGGGCAACCGCTTCTTCCGCGCGCTCAAGGCGCCGTTCAAGGCCGTCGGCCATCTCTTCGGCGGACGCGGTGACGGCGACTCGGGCAAGCTCGCGCGCATGAGCGAGCGCGACGCCGCGCGCTTCGAGAGCGTGGGCGTCGTGCGCGTCGAGGACAAGACGACCGAGCGGACGAAGGTGACGGGCGGCGAAGGCACGGCGCGCGAGTGCCTCGACCGCGGCCGAGCCCTGCTCGCCGAGAACCGCCTGAACGAGGCCATCGAGCAGCTTTCGCGCGCCGCGTCGCTCGACCCGAAGCTCAGCCAGGCGCACAGCCTGCTCGCGGTCGCGTACGACCGCAAGGGCCTGCGCGACCGCGCCAAAGAGTCCTACGAGCGCGCCGTTGACGCGGACGAGACGGACGCGCAGGCGCTCAACAACCTCGGCTACTCGCTCTACGTCAACGGCAACTACCGCGCGGCGGTCGAGCGCCTGAAGCGCGCCGCCCGCCTCGCGCCCGGGGACGCGCGCATACTCAACAACCTCGCGCTCGCTCAGTTCCGCCTCGGCAAGTACGACGACGCCTACAAGAGCTTCGCGCGCGCGGGCGGGGCCTTCAACGGCCACACCAACCTCGCCGCGCTCCTGTTGCGCTCGGGCCGCGAGGACAAGGCCGTCGAGCATCTCGAATCCGCGCGGGAACTACGGCCCTACTCCGCGAACGTGCTGCGCCAGCTCGCAGACCTCTACGAGCGCGCAGGCCGCCGCGACAAGGCCGAAGAGGCCCGCCACGCCCTCGAAGCCGGGGACGCGCGCCAGCAGCATCTCGCGGGCGGCGGCGAGTAGAAATCAGTAGCCAGTCGGGAAGGTGAGCGATGACACACACGGCGATTCTTACGCGCGCCGAGATAGAGACGATGGGGCCGCCCGTGCTCGAAGATTTGGGCGAGGCGGACGTACCCGCGAGCTTCCTCTGCGACCTCGCCCTGAAGCACGTCGCGCAGGCGCCCGAGCCCACGACGCGCTCGATCTCGGAGGCGACGCGGCTGCCGCGCGCGCTCGTCGAGGAGATCCTCATACACCTCTCGCGCGAGAAGATGATCGAGGTGAAGGGGCAGATAGCCGTGGGCGCCACGCGGTACGCGATGCTCGACCGCGGGTGGGAGCGCGTCGCTCGCGTGCGGGATTTGTGCGGCTACGTCGGCCCCGCGCCCGTCTCGCTGCGCGACTACGCACACATGATGCGCTTGCAGGCCGTGCCCGCGCGCGCCGCCACGCCCGACATGGTGCGCGCGGCCTTCCGCGACCTCGTGCTGCCCGAGTCGCTCTTGCAGACGATGGGCTGCGTCATCAACTCGCGCCGCTCGCTCTTCATCACGGGGCCGGCGGGGACGGGCAAGACGGCCGTGGCCGAGAGGATAAACGCGGGGCTCCCCGGCTTCATCTGGGTGCCTTACTCGGTAGAGGTTGACGGGCAGATCATAAGAGTCTTCGACGCCCACAACCACAGGCCCGCGCCGGAGGCGGAGGTGCCGAGCGACCACGACCGCCGATGGGTTCTGATTGAGCGCCCGCTCGTCATCGTCGGCGGCGAGCTGACGCTCGACGACGCGGACTTGCAGTGGAGCGAGGCGGCGCGCTTCTACGAGGCGCCGTTCCAGATGAAGTCGAACGGCGGCACTCTCGTCATAGACGACTTCGGCCGACAGCGCTGCGAGCCTCACGACCTCCTCAACCGCTGGATCGTCCCTCTGGAGAAGCGCATTGACTACCTGACGCTCCACACGGGGAAGAAGATAGAGGTGCCGTTCGAGCAGCTCGTCGTCTTCTCGACGAACCTCGACGAGAAAGACTTGGTGGACGAAGCGTTCCTTCGCCGCATGGGCTACCGGGCGCGCGTGGAGGCGCCGACGCCGGCCGCCTACGTCGAGATTTTCAAACGCGCCGCGTACACGCGCGGCCTGCGCGTGGATCAGGCGTGCCTCGACCACATACTCAACAACTACATGCTCGAGCGCCGGCAGATGAAATCGTGCGAGCCGCGCGACCTGCTCGACCGCATCACCGACATCTGCCTCTTCGAGGGGCGCACGCCCGAAATCAACGCGCGCCTCATAGACGCCGCTTGGCGCAACTACTTCGGCGCCTCGCACGGCTTCGGCGCGAAGGA
>DASPKR010000595.1:0-8660 GCA_035627975.1 Pyrinomonadaceae bacterium
CTTTCTCCCTTCAACGGCAGCGACCTCGGCCAGTCAACGGACGCGCGCATACACCGCTTCATCGTCGGCTACGCCGCCGGCCCGCGCGTGCAGATAACGCTCACGGGCTTCTTCACGCGGAGGGCGAACGGGCTGCTCGGCCCCTTCACCGCGACGCCGCCCGGCTCGCTCGACCGCACCCTCACACGGCTGCAACTCGACACGGTCTTCCGGTTCTGAGGTGCGGCGTTAGGGCAGATAACCGGCCGCTGTTCGCCGGCGGCGGTCGTGCTCGCGCACGGCGGCGGGGCATCGTGCTCGTCGCCGCGGCGGCGGAGAATGAGTGAGATTTCGTCGCCCTCTCCGGCGCCTTCCCGCGCGTTCGCCGTTCGGCCGCCGTTGCAATTTCGACAAGAAAATTTTCTCTATTCGCCCGATAAAGTCTCAGCCTTGACGCTCGTCGCGGGCGCTTGTTACACTTTCGTTAGAATCTGCGACCGACGCCGGCTGCGTCTCAAAGAACCCTCAAAGGGTATCCCCGAAACCCGACGCGACGCAGCCATGTTTTTTGTAAACAGCAGGAGGTGTGAGGTGGGTTTCAAAGTCGGACAGAAGGTCGTGTACCCCAACCACGGCATAGGAACCATCGAACAGATTGAGTCGAAACAGATCGGAGCGTCATCCCTTCCCTTCTATACGCTGCGCCTCGCCGCCACGAACACAGTCGTCCTAGTACCCGTAGCCAACGCTTCAGAGGTCGGCCTGCGCTCCCCTATAACTTCGGGCGAGTGCGAGTTGCTGCTCAAGCACCTCTCTGACGACTTCCGCGGCGCGGCGTCCGACTGGAAAGACCGCTTCAAGGAGTTCACGGAGAAGATGCGCACGGGCGACATCTTCGCCGTCGCAGAGGTGCTCAAGAACCTGACGTACCTCAGCCACTCCAAGCCGCTCTCGTTCCGCGAGCAGCGCATGCTCGAGCGCGCACGCTACCTCGTCATCTCCGAACTAGCCGCCGTCTGCCGCCAGCCCGAGTGCAACGTCGAGCCCCGCGTCGAGGAAGCGCTCAGGCGGGCCTGCGCCAAGCACGAGCGCCGCCCCGCAGCCACGCGCATCGCCGCGGGCGCGACCGCCGGCCACTAACGAACGTCCGCGAACAAACCGACTCTCCCCAGAGAGGAAACTCCCAGCCTCACGGCGGGCCTGTCTCTCCGCGCGCCCGGCGCCGCACAAAGGCAGAGCCGCGGGCCTCGTCGCCCGCGGCTCTGCCGGCTCTGCCGCGAAGGCTTGCGCCCGTCTCAGTCGAGGCACTTCCTCTTCAGAAAGATTTTCTGCCCGCCTTCCGTGAGCGACATCCCGTCGGCCGTGACGACGCCTGTGAACTTGCGCGAGTCTTCCCCGTCCGGCAGCTCGAACTCGATCTTACGCTCCTCGACCTGCACGTTCGCCTTGACGAGAACGGGCGGGAGCAGAACGCCCTGGGCTATCGTCACCAAGGCGTAGAACTGGCCGTCGGAGTCAGTCAGGTAAACCTGCATACCGCCGTAGTCGCCCCCGGGGCCCGCGGTTATGTTGCTGAAGACGCCCTCGGTGTGGAAGCTCTTCGACTTGGAGCCTTTCTGCGCCGACGCGGCCGACGCGGCCAGCACGCAGAGCGCGCAGCACAAGAGTATTGTTGCGAATAACCTCATCTGTTTTCTCCTTGAATTAAGCCGTCTCAGCGGCCCTTCGCGTAAGCGGCGTCGGCCATCTCCCTGGCCTTCGCGTTCGCGTTCGGGCTCCGGGCGTCAACCTCGAAATCAATGTGCTCGAAGCCCTTCAGCCCCTTGACGAGCAGCGACTCGCCCGTCTTGTTCTCGGGCCGCCACATCTCCGAAGGGTCGAGGTCGGGCTTCGCCTTGTCAACGCGGAGGATGACGGCGAAGGGCTTCCCGTCGGCGAAGCGCCACTCGATCTTCCTCTTCGAGTCGTAGTCGAGCGGCTGCTCGGCCAGACTGATGCGCTCTTCGCTCCCGCCCGCGGGCTGCACGCCGACGTGCGAGCTGGCCGCGCTGAAGTCAATCCTCACCTCGTAGCCGCCGTAGCCTTCACACCTGAGGGGCGTGTCGTCGCCCTGCGGCTCGCCCTCCGACAGCGGCTTGCACTGAGTCTTGAGGTCTGTGTAGGAGCTCGAGAACTTCGGCGGCGCGGGGGCGGCGCCCAGGAGCGCTAGCGCGCAGACCGGCAGCAGAATTTTCATTATAAACATATCGTCTCTACTCGACTTCGGCCCACGCGCGGCCGTCCTTGTAGTGGAGCGTCACTTTGGAGATTTCGAGAAGGTTAAGGTTCTCCCACACGATGAAGTTGCCCTCACTGTCCTCCACCCTCAAATCCCACATGGCGGCCTCCTCTTCGCGGTCGAACGTGATCTTGACGCTCTGGCCGCTGGGCAGCGTGTCAACCCCGAGGATGTCCTCCTCCCAGTCGTCCTTTTCGTGCGGCGAGACGTAGAGCTTGTTAATCACTACGCCCGTCGAGTTGACGAGAATGAAGTCCTGCTCTCCTCTCGGGATCGAGGGAGCGGTCGGCGTGCCTGCCAGGGCCGCGGCGGCGGCGAAGAGCAGCACGGCGGGCAGGGCGAAGGCGGTTAAAGTTTTCTTCATGTGTTCCTCTGTATGAGTTTTGGGTTGAAGAGTGGGCGACGGCGCCGTGGCGGCGGTCATTAACGAAGTGACGTGCCAGGGAGAGTTAATGGCCCAGTTGCGGGGCCGGCGTCGTTTGGAATCTACGCCGAGCCGGCGGGGATAGTAGAGTAAGACGCGCCATGAAGTCAATAACCTCTCAAGGCCGGGCGAACTCTCAGGCCGGCGGTAGGCGCCCCGCCTCCCCGCCCGCCTCGTTCGGCAATCTGCTTGCCTCCCGGGGGCGGTTAGGGTATAAGGCCGTCCGCCTTCACGGGGAGCCGCACGCCCCATCATCGAGCCACGCCGAAAGGAAAAGCGAAAAATGTGGATGGCAATCGTTAAGTTCGTCGGTAAGGAGACGGCCAAGCAGATACTCAAAGAGTTCACCGGCCCCGGCATAGACCAAATAAAGACGCTGCTCCTAGGGGAAGAAGAGGATGTAGTCCAGCAGTACCTGGAGAAACTGGACAGGCAGATGCGCGATGTCGTGCTCAGCCTGAAGGACATCGAGCTGCGCCAAATATTTCTCGACTACAACCGCGCGGACGAGGAGCTAGAGCACCTGTTCGACCTTTACCACGGGCAGATTGACAAGCCGGTGAACCACCGCGACAGGCAGAACACCTGTAGCTACATCCTGGATATAAACAAAGGGGTGTCCGAGCGGGCGAGGCGGATGATCAGCGCGTTCCGCCACGTCAACCTCCCGGCGTATAAGACTTTCTTTCAGGAGTATTCGGACAAGCTCGCGGGCGAGTACCATGACGTGCACACCTACCTGGACAAGATGGGCGCCGTGATGAACCACCTCAGGATGAACCTGATTGAGGCGAAGGTGCTGCGCGAGGCGTGTTACAGCGAGATCGCCGATAAGGAGAGGGCGACCGACCTTGCGCTGACCTACGCCGACGTGCGGAGGGTGGAGCGGCATTACGAGAAGGTTGTCGGCCCGGCCGTGGAACTGAAGAACCAGTTGCAGGGGCTCGCCGAGGCCGGCGAGCCCGTCCGCCTGAAGCATCTCGCCACGGGTAAGTACCTGACCACGTTCGAGGGGGGCGACCCGCTGAGCAGGCACGCGCCCTTCGGCGACGAACGGATGCCGCAGGTGTACCTATACGGGATGGCTAAAGGGCAGGTGGAGACTTACAGGGAAGCGACCCCCGTGCAGGTGCACGACGACGTTAAAGTGATATTCATCAAGAAGGAAGTGACGGTAGAGAGCAAAAGCCAGGAGTGGAGAGTCGTCAAAGTCGAAGGCGACGACAAGCGGGTCAGGTTCGCGTTCCAGTTGCGGGGGGGCGGGAAGGCTCTGGACGGCGTCAGGGACGGGCGGGTTTACATCAACCCCCTGCCCGCAGACAGGAAAAACGAGCACATGTGGTGGGAGCCCGTCATGTCCAGAGGTAAAGACGGTAAGTTCGAGCCGGGCGTCTTCATCCTGAGGCACAAGCCTACGGGGTTAGCCCTGGACGGGGACGGGGCGAGGGTTTACGCCGAGAACGGCCGCAAGCCGGACTACGACAACGCTCATATGAAGTGGCGCTTCGACCAGAAAAACGCCATGGAGCCCGGCGAGTCCCTGGCCCCCGGCGAGGAGTTGGTGTCGCACAACCAGCGCTACGCCCTGCGTTATCTTGCGAACGGCAACCTGGAGCTTTTCGACAGGGATCGTAAGAGAGTCCTGTGGGAAACCCACACCGCCAATAGAGGCGCGTGGCGATGCGTCATGCAAAAGGATGACGGGCTTTTCGCCGTCTATGCCAAAGAGAAGGAGGCTGTGTGGAGCACCAACCGCCGGGGCAGCCTCTTCGCCGGCAGCAGGCTGGTTCTGCGTGACGGCTTCTTCGAGGTCATTGACCGCGAAGGCGACCCCGTCTATGACACCAGGTGGCTCCTGCGCCGGGAACAGGAGAACGCCCTGGGGCCCGACGAATTCCTCGCCCCCGGAGAGAGGTTGGTGTCACAGAACCGGCGGTACGAACTGCGTTATCTGCACAACGGGAACCTTGAGCTTTACGACGGCGTGGATAATAAGGTCTGCTGGCACAGCGGCACAGCGGGCACGGGCGCATGGCGGTGCGTCATGCAGCGGCGCAACGGCCAATTCGTCGTTTACGCCAAAGAGCAAGCGCCCGTGTGGGCCACTAAGCCCGACAACAGTAAATTCGCAGACAGCACCTTAACCCTGCTCGACGACGGGACGTTGCGACTCGGCACCCCGGAGAACAACATATACTGGAAGAAGGACGTGAAGGGCGACGAGAGTTGGAAGAGCTGATAAGCTCGGCCGCGCGATGTGACGAGCCGAAGCAGTTTTCTCTCCGCCCTACTGCCGGGCGCGGAGCCTGCGCCACGCCTCGACGTCGGCAGCGGCCTTCGGGTTCGACTCGTCCCAGCGGGGCGCCCGCTCGGCGTCCGCGACCGTGAGCGCGCCCAACGCCACGGCGCGCACGACGCGCTCCATGTTGGCGTAATCAATCTTCTCCCAGTGGTCGCCGGGCGCGTGGTAGTCGGGGAAGCGGAAGGTGACGCCGACGGTGTGCGCGGGGACGCCCGCGTCGGCGAGCGCCTGATTGTCGCTGCGCGAGAAGTAGGGGTCGCTGTTGCGCGGGTGCTTGTAGAACTCGAAGCCGAGTGGCGCGCCCGCCGCCTTGAGCGTGGCGCCAAGGTCGGAGTAGTCGAAGCCGGTGACGGTCGCGCGGCCGAGCTGCGGCCCCTCGTCGGCGTCGTCCGTGCGCCCGACCTGCTCCATGTTTATCTGCGCCACGGTCTTTTCGAGCGGCACTAAGGGGCGGCGCACGTAGTAGCGCGAGCCGACCAGGCCGAGCTCTTCGCCGAAGAAGGCGATGAAGAGGATGCTGCGCTTCGGCCTCGTCTTGAGGCGAGCGAGCGCCGAGGCAATCTCTACGACGCCGACGGTGCCTGACCCGTCGTCGTTCGCGCCGTTGTTGACGCAGTCGGCGCCGGCCTCGCAGTTGGCGACGAGGCCGATGTGATCGTAGTGGGCGGAGACGACGACGAACTCACCCTTGAGCGCGGCGTCCGAGCCGCGGAGAATCCCTGCGACGTTGCGCAGCTTGACGGGCGTCTCGGCCGGCGCGGGGACGCGCACGTCGGCGGTCGCGCCCGCCTCGCCCGACGGCAGCGAGTCGAAGAAGCGCGCGGCCTCCGCCCCGTGAACGACGATGAGCGGCGCGGTGGGCTCGCCCCCGATCCCAAGCTCGGGGACGTTGCGCCCGGCGGCGCCGCTCCTCTCCGGGTCTATGACGCGAGGCGCGCGGCCCCCGCGCGCTCGCTCGGCCCTGCGGTCGAAGGCCAGGACGAGCGGCACGCCCAGGCTACGCATGCGCGCGAGAAAGTCGTTACGCTCGCGCAGCACTTGCAGGGCGCCCGCAAAGTTCCCGCGCGGGACGGCGGGGAACTCCGTCGCGACGACTCGGCCCGCCGCCTGCTCGCGCGTGAGAGCGGCGGGGACGTTCGTCGGGTCGAGCTTCAGGAGACGCGCGCCCGTCAGGGAGAGCTCGCCCTCCGGCTCCCACAGGCTGAAGCCGCCGGTGCTGAAGCCGACGCCTATCTGCTCGGGCCGCACTGCGGGCGCAGGCGCGGGGCCTCCCGCGAAGCTCAGGCGGAAGGCCGCGGCGTCGCGCGCGGACAGTCGCCAGTCGGCGGTCTGGAAGTAGCCGTCGTCGCCCGCTGGCTCGAGCCCCGCGCGCCGGAACTGCGCGGCGATGTACTCGGCCGCGATGTCCAGGCCGCGCGAAGGTGCCCTCCGCCCTTCGAGCGCGTCCGACGCCAGAAAGGAGAGGTGGCCGCGCATGCTCTCGGCCTTTACCTCTTCGAGCGCCGCGCGCCACTCCGGCCGCACCCCGCCCGTCTGCGCAAGCGGAGCCGCGGCGACCAGCAGGCACACGCACAGCGCGAGCGCCGCGCGCCCGGCCCCTCGACGAGACAACCTCCGGTTGCCCATCCCTATTCGACCTTCACGCCGAGCCAGAAGGCCACGCGCCCTTCTATCTGCTTGGCGGCCTCTTTCGTGCTCGGGTAGTACCACGCGGCGTCCTTGTTCGTCTCCCCGTTGACGACCACGTCGTAGTAGCTCGCCTCGCCCTTCCACGGGCAGGTCGTGTGCGTGTGGCTCTCGCGGAAGTGCTCGCGGTTAATCGAGCCCGCCGGGAAGTAGTGGTTACCCTCGACGACCACCGTGTCGTCACTCTCCGCCAGCACGGCCCCTTTCCAGGTCGCTTTCATCGTCCCTCCTTAGACTCTTCACCCGCGCGTCAGTTGACGGTACTTGATGCGGTGGGGCTGCGCGGCGGCTTCGCCGAGGCGCGCGCGCTTGTCCTCCTCGTACTCGGAGAAGTTGCCCTCGAACCAGAACACTTTGCTGTCCCCCTCGAAGGAGAGTATGTGCGTGGCGACGCGGTCGAGGAACCAGCGGTCGTGGCTGATGACGACGGCGCAGCCGGCGAAGTTCTCCAGCGCCTCTTCCAGAGCGCGCATCGTGTTCACGTCGAGGTCGTTCGTGGGCTCGTCGAGGAGGAGGACGTTGGCGCCTTCCTTCAGCATCTTCGCGAGGTGGACGCGGTTGCGCTCGCCGCCCGAGAGCATGCCTACCTTCTTCTGCTGGTCGGAGCCGGAGAAGTTGAAGCGGCCGACGTAGGCGCGCGAGTTGACCTCACGGCTCCCCAGCTTGACGGTGTCCGCCCCGCCCGAGATTTCCTCCCAGATGCTCTTGTCGGGGTCGAGCGTGCGCGACTGGTCAACGTAGCCGAGCTGCACGGTCTCGCCGACGCGGATCGTCCCGGCGTCCGGCTGCTCCTCCCCCGTTATCATGCGGAAGAGGGTGGTCTTGCCCGCGCCGTTCGGCCCTATGACGCCGACGATGCCGCCGGGCGGGAGCTTAAAGGTCATGCCCTCTACGAGCAGGCGGTCGCCGTAAGCCTTCGAGACCGAGTCGGCCTCTATGACGACCGCGCCGAGGCGCGGCCCCGGCGGGATGTAGATTTCCAGCTCGCGCGCGCGCTGCTCGGTCTGCTGCGCCAGCAGCGCCTCGTAGGAGTTGATGCGCGCCTTGCCCTTCGCGCGGCGCGCCTTCGGCGCCATGCGTATCCACTCCAGTTCGCGCTCGAGGGTCTTCTGCCGCTCCGACTCCTGCTTCTCCTCGCGGCGCAGGCGCTCCTGCTTCTGTTCGAGCCAAGAAGAGTAGTTCCCCTTCCACGGTATGCCCTGCCCGCGGTCGAGCTCGAGGATCCACCCGGCGACGTTGTCGAGGAAGTAGCGGTCGTGCGTGACGGCGATGACGGTGCCTGCGTACTGCTGCAAGTGCTGCTCTAACCAGGCGACGGACTCTGCGTCCAGGTGGTTCGTCGGCTCGTCGAGCAGGAGTATGTCGGGCTTCTGAAGGAGCAGGCGGCAGAGCGCGACGCGGCGGCGCTCGCCGCCCGAAAGCACACGGACGGGCGTGTCGCCCGGCGGGCAGCGCAGCGCGTCCATCGCCATCTCAAGACGAGAATCCAAGTCCCAGGCGTCGAGCGCGTCGAGCTTCTCCTGCACCTCGCCCTGGCGCTCGAGCAGCTTATTCATCTCGTCGTCCGGCATCTCCTCGCCGAAGCGGGCGTTTATCTCGTCGAACTCTTTGAGGAGCGCGACCGTCTCCACGACGGCCACCTCAATCGTCTCACGCACTGTCTTCGACTCGTCGAGGCGCGGCTCCTGCTCAAGGTAGCCGACCGTATAGCCGGGCGACAGAACCGTCTCACCCGTGGAGCCCTTGTCCTCGCCGGCGATGATGCGAAGCAGGGAAGATTTCCCCGAGCCGTTCAGGCCGATGACGCCTATCTTCGCCCCGTAGAAGTAGGAGAGGTAAATGTCTTTGAGGACGGCGCGCTTGTCGTAGTGGCGGCTCACGCCGACCATCGAGTAGATGATTTTGTTGGGCTGGTCGCTCATAACGGTAGATTACACGAAAGGGGCGGGGAAGGCGTAAGGGGCGCGGCCCGCCTAAGGCGACGGCGGCTT
>DASPKR010000596.1:0-8255 GCA_035627975.1 Pyrinomonadaceae bacterium
ACGTGCTCCATGACGAGGTAAGGCTCGCCGTCCTCTGAGACGCCGCCGTCTAAGAGCCGCGCGATATTCTCGTGGTTGAGCGAGGCGAGAATCTGCCGCTCTTGCTTGAAGCGCTTGGCGAGCCCCGTGTCGGCGAGACTCCGGCGGACGACCTTTAGCGCGACCCTGTGCTCGAACTCCCCGTCCGAGCGCTCGGCGAGGAAGACTGCGCCCATACCGCCCTGCCCTATCTCACGTAGTATGCGGTAGCGCCCGACGACCTGTCCGGCGCGCGCGTCCGCGCCGTCGCCGTCAAGCAGCTCGGCGGAGAAGGCGAGCGCGGGCGCGTCGAGGAAGCCGTCGGCGCGCTCCTCGCAGGCGAGCAGCGACTCTACCTCGCGCCGCAGCGCGGGGGCGCTTATGGCGTCGAGGAGTTTTCGGCGCGCCGCCGGCCCGACCTCGAGCGCGGCGTCGAGCAGTTCTTCGACTCTTCGCCACTCGTCAACTCTCATCACCGCTCGCAAAGGTGTGCCCCCCGTGAAGGGGGCCGCCGCGACGTTGGGGTTTCGGCCGCCCGCACGGGGCGGCAAAGCTCCCGGGCGTGCCGCGGGAGCCCGGGGCCGTTTAGCGGTTGTGCTCCTTTAGGTACGCTCGGAGCCTTTCGATCCACTTGCGGTCCGATTCGGGGAGCGATTTTTGCGCGTCGAGCTGTTCGAGAATCTCCACGGCCCGCGCGTAACTGTCGCGCGCCGCTCGCTCGTGCGCCCGGCGTCTCGCCCCCGCCACGGTCTTAGCCCATTCGAGGTGAATCTCCGCCCTGAAATCCCAAACCAGGGCCTGTTTGCGGAGCGAGTATGTGTCGGTCGCGTCCGCCCGCAGGAGCTCGTCGTTGATTCGCTCGGCGCGCTCGAGCTCGGCGAGCGCGCCCGCGAAATCTTTCTGTTTGGCCCGCGCCTCCGCCAGCCGCATCAGCGCCGCGGCGATACTGCTTTTCGTGCCGCCGCTCCGGGGGTCGTCGGCGAACAGGCGGGTCAGTTCGGAGACGGCCCTCTCCGCATACGAGACGGCTTCGGCGAGCCTCCCCGTGTTCGACGAAGTCTGCCCGAGCGTTGAGAGGGTCCGCGCCACGTCCTGGCGCGCTTCCGAGTTAGCGGGGTCTCTCTGGGCGACGGCTTGAATCACCCCCAGGGCCTTGAGCGCGTACTCGTGCGACAGGGCGTCGTTCTGCTCTTCGTAGGTGCTGCTCGCCATCCAATATGTCAGCCACAGGCCGTTGCTGACACTAACGTCGTTCGGGTGGCTGGCGGTGAGCGACTCGTAAATCCGGACGGCCCTTTCCGTCTCCGCCTCGGCCTCCTTCTGCTGCCCGTCCCAGGAGAGCGAGTTGCCCAGCTTCGAATAACAGGCGCCGGCGAGCTTCAGGTATTGGGCGTTGTCCGGATTGTCCTGTAGCAGGGGGGCGAGCAGCTCAAGAGCTTTGCGAAAAAAGGCAATCGCCTCGGTGTATTTTGAGATGTCCTTCCGCGCGTCCCCGGCTTCATAGGTGATTTGGGCCAGGGCCAGGCGCAGTTCGGGGGAGCCGGGCCTCTCGGCCGCCAGCTTCTCGTAAAGGCTTAAAGCCGTGTCGGTATGTTTGCGTGATTCTTCGAGCTCGTTGGCCTGCGCGTGAAGATTACCCATCGCCTGGTGGTTGGCCGCCAGAAGCCGGAGCTGCTCGAAATCATCCGGGCTGCCTTCGAGCAGCTCGAGCCGCATCTTCCGGGCCTTTTCGTAGCTCGCGATGGCGCCGGCCAGATCGCCCAGGTTCGGGTTCGTGGGGTTGCCCTGGATGTCGCCGACCTTCTCGTAGGCGGTCGCCAGCTCGCTTTGCAGCTGCGGGTCGTCGCCGGTCTCCTGCGCCAGACTGTCGAGGTACTTGAGCGACTGAGTGACGACCGACTGGCGGGCCTCGGTCGCGCCCTGAAGGTTCTCGATTTTCGGCGCGATGTCGGTCAGCAGCGCGTTCGAGAGTTGGCGCACGTCGTTGAAACGCCGCTCGGCGCGGTCGCGCTCTCGGCGCGCGACGCCGGCCTGCCACAGCGCGAGGCCGAGGCCGGCCAGGAGCGCCACGACGACGAGCGCGGCGGCCGTCACCGCGGCGCGGTTGCGCCGGACGAATTTGCCGGTGCGGTAGGTGAGCGAGTCGGGCTGCGCGCGCACGGGGAGGCCGTCGAGGTGGCGGCGCACGTCCTCGGCCAGCTGAGCGACGGACTGGTAGCGGCGCGCCGGCTCGTCGCGCGTCGCCATCAGGACGATGTTGCGCAGCTCCGCGCCGTGGAGCCCGTGCGAAGTGGCCGCGCCGGCGCCCTCCGGCCGCGTCGGCAGGTTCGCCGCGGCCGTCCGCCCTCCGCGGCCGCCGTCGGAGCGCCAGCCCGCGGGGCGCTGCGGCGTTCGCGCGCCCGCGCCCTTCAGGAGGGTTTGGAGCAGACGGCCGAGCGAGTAAACGTCCGAGACCGTGGTAACTGATTCGCCGCTGACCTGCTCCGGCGAGGCGTAGTCGGGCGTGAAGGCGCGCAGCTCCGTGCGCGTCTGCTCGCCCGCCAGCCCGGGGTCGAGGAGTTTGGCTATGCCGAAGTCTAAAAGTTTCGGCGTGCCGCCCGGGGTGACGAGGACGTTCGAGGGCTTTATGTCGCGGTGCACGACGAGGCGCTGGTGCGCGTACGCGACCGCGTCGCAGACCTTCAGGAAGAGGCCGAGGCGCTCGCGCGTCGAGAGTCGGTTCGCGTCGCAGTACTCGTCTATGCGCTCGCCCTCGACGTGCTCCATCACGAGGTAGGGCTCCCCGTCCTCGCTTAAGCCGCCGTCTAAGAGGCGCGCGACGTTCTCGTGGTTGAGCGAGGCCAGTATCTGCCGCTCGCGCCGGAAGCGGCGGGCGAGGTCGGTGCCCGCGAGGCTGCGGCGCACGACCTTGAGGGCGACGCGCTGCTCGAACTCCCCGTCGCTGCGCTCGGCCAGGTAGACCGCCCCCATCCCGCCGCGCCCTATCTCGCGGATGATGCGGTAGTGACCGACGGTCTGCCCGGCGCGGTCTTCCGCCCCGTCCCCGTCAAAGAAGTCCGCCGAGAGGGCCAGTGCCGGCGCATTGAGGAACCCGTCGGCCCCTTCCTCGCAGGCGAGGAGCGACTCGACCTCGCGCCGCAGCCCCGGCGCGGTGATGGCCTCGAGGAACACCCGCCGCCCGCCCGGCTCAAGCTCCAGCGCGGCGTCGAGCAGTTCTTCGACTCTTTGCCACTCCTCAATTCTCATCACCAGACGTAAACGCGGGCCGGCGGGCCGGAAACTGACAGGGGTTAGCTCAGGAGGGGTTCTGCGCCAGCTCGCGGTAGAGCCAGAGGCGCGCCTTCTTCCAGTCGCGGAGCACCGTGCGGGTGGTGACGCCGAGCACTTCTGCTATCTCTTTGTCCTCCAGGCCCCCGAAGAACCGCATCTCCACGACCATGCACTTGCGCTCGTCCAGGGCCTTGAGCCTTTCGAGGGCCTCGTCCAGCGCGACGAGGCTCTGGGCGCGCTCTTCGAGCGGCACCTGCACGTCTTCGACCGAGAGACGGACGGCGCCACCGCCGCGCTTCTCGGTGGCGTGGGCGCGCGCGTGGTCTATCAGGACGCGCCGCATCATGCTCGAAGCTATGCCGTAGAAGTGCGCGCGGCTCTGCCAGTTGACCCGAGTCTGGTCGACGAGGCGGACGTAGGCTTCGTGGACGAGGGCGGTGGGCTGCAGGGTGTGGCCGACGCGCTCCCTCGCGAGGAAAGAGCGCGCGAGGCGGCGCATCTCGTCATAGACGTAGGGCATCAGGCGCTCCGCCGCGCCGCGGTCGCCGCCGCTCCAATCCTCGAGAATCCGCGTGACTTCGTGTTGAGGCTCTTCGCTCATCGGACGCCCCCTCGCAGGCCGCCGCGGATTCTACCGCGAAACAAACGCCCCGGCGAAAAAAAATCGCCCCCCGTGTCACGTTAGGCGGCCCCGCGCCGCGTGTTCGAGCGGAGACGAAAGCCGCAAGGTCTTTTGAAAAGTCGGAAGGTCTTTTGAGGGCCGGGGGGGCGCCGCCCGAGGCGCCCGGCCCGTCACCCGCAACTGCTAACGCGCGGTCAGGAAGCTAGCCACGCCGCCGCCCGCTGCCCCATCCCGTTACAAGGAGATTTAGACATGAACCCCACCAGGACTAAGAGAAATAACTTGCTCGCCGCCCTGACGGCCGCCTCGCTGCTGCTGGCCCTCCTGTGGGCTGGCGGCTCGTCCGCGCAGGGCTCTTTCGTCGGCGACTACGACACGGCCTTCTCCCCGCCCGACGGCTACTACGTTGACCCGGAGGTG
Source organism: Pyrinomonadaceae bacterium (assembly GCA_035627975.1). GTDB lineage: Bacteria > Acidobacteriota > Blastocatellia > Pyrinomonadales > Pyrinomonadaceae > QHXN01. Next base: position 4,331 of record DASPKR010000596.1, read on the forward strand.
GTTGACGCCACGGAGCACGACGGCGCTGTCCAGACGTTATTCTTCACGGGCGGTCTGCTGCCGGACGGCTCAGTCATCGCCGGCGGGCGGCACGTTAACAGGAACCGTTCGAACGGAGATTTTTATCTGAGGAAATTCACGCCGTCTGGCGCGGTTGACACCACCTTCGGGACGGGCGGGTTCGTCCGCACCACCTTCCACACCAGGTACGACGGCGTCCCCGGTAACGACCTGCCGCAGGTGCTGAAAGTTCAGCCGGACGGCAAAATACTCTTCGCCGGGTACTGCATCATGCTCGAGCCGAACGCTTCGACCGCACAGTTCGGGGCCGACGCCTGCGTCATGCGCTACAACCCGGACGGCACGCTCGACCCGACTTTCGGCGGCGGGACAATCGTTTACACTTCCCAGGGCAACACATACGACCACAGCACAACGCTCGACCCCGGGAAAGTCATAATCCAGTCCGGGGCCATCAGCAGCGGGCAGTCGTTCGGCACTAACGGGACGGTTTACGACATAGAGGTTCAGCCCGACGGCAAAATCCTGCTCGCGGGCGAAACCAAGAATTACGCCAGCTTCTGGGGGACGCAGACAATCATCGGGTTCGTCGCGCGCCTGAACCCGGACGGCTCGCTCGACGGCACTTTCGGCTCGGGCGGCATCGCCCGTTGGGCCGCGCCGGAAGGCCCCGCCGCCGGTTGCTTCCCGTCGAGGCGTTTCTTCGGCCTGCGCCTGCAAGCGGACGGGCGCATCCTCGCCGTCGGGCACGGCGAGATAACCAGGTCGGCCGCCGAGCCCTGCGCCTACGGCGAACGTTTCGCCGTGACGCGCTGGACGGCCGCGGGGGTGCTTGAGACCGTGAGCCACATCGACGACCTCGCCAACGTCGACGTTTTCTTCACGGAGCGCGCCGTCTCGGCCCACTTCGCACGAGACGGCAAACTCCTCGTCTCCGGCTCGGCGCGCAACCGGAGCGGGAGCCCGGCCGGCCGCCAGAAGCCGACGCTCGTCCGCATGAACGTCGCCGACCTTTCGCTCGACACCTCTTTCGGCAGCGGCGGCGTCGCACAGTACGACGTGGCGTGGGGCAGCTATGTCGGCTCGACTTTCCGGGCCCAGGCCATTCAGCCGGACGGCAAAATCCTCGGCACGGACAACGCGTTCCTGCCCGGCAACTACGTGCGCCTCAACCCGGACGGCACGGGCGACGATACTTTCGGCAACCAGGACATAGACAGCGTGCCCGGCGGCCTCGGCAGGCTGAGGGTCTTCGTCATGAACTACAACGGCGTCAACAGCCAGCTCGAAGCCGGACAGCTCCTCCTGCGCCCGAACGGCAAAATCAACCTCGTCGCCCACAGCGCGGCGCACAGCGGCCTCGCGATACTGCGCGCCGTCGTCTCGCAGAACACGGCCATACCCGAGTCGGCGGATTTGGAGCTGACCAAGTCAGCCTCGCCCGACCCGGCCTTCCTTGACCGAGTGCTCACCTACACCATAAATGTCACCAACCACGGCCCGCTCGACGCCGCGGCCGTCAAGGTCGTTGACAACCTGCCGTCCTCCGGCATCACTTTCCTCTCCGCCACGCCGTCGCAAGGGACATGCACGCGCTCTGGCGCGACCTTGACCTGCCAACTCGGCGACCTCTGGAACGGCGCCTCGGCCTCCATCGTCGTCAAGATAAGGCCGCGCGTGACGGGGACGCTCACCAACACGGCGACCGCTTCGAGCCAGACGCCCGACGCCGTCAGCACGAACAACTCCGTCACCATCCAGACGCCCGTCGTCGTCTCCACAGACCTTTCCATAACCAAGACTGCCTCGAAGAACCCGGCGCTCGTCAACCAGATATTCGCCTACAACCTCCAGGTCACGAACCTCGGCCCGGCCGCGGCTAACAACGTGACGGCGGTTGACCAACTGCCCTCGGGCATCAGCTTCGTCTCGGCCACGCCGTCGCAGGGGACTTGCGCGCACGCCTCCGGCACGGTCACGTGCCACTTTGGCGCCCTCGCCGTCGGCGCCAACGCCACGGCCGTCCTCAAGGTGAAGGCGCGGGAGGCGGGCGCGCTCTCGAACACGGCGACGGTCTCGGCCACGGAGGCCGACCACGACACGTCGAACAACTCGGCCACCGTGCAGACCTCGGCGATTCTGAGCGCCGACCTGTCTGTGAAGAAGAGGGACTCGGCCGACCCCGTGCTCCTGGGCCAGCAGTTCACCTACACGCTGACGGTCGCCAACGCCGGGTTCGTGGCCGCGACCGGCGTCATCGTGACTGACACTCTGCCCGGCTCGATGGCCTTCGTCTCTGCCTCCGCCTCGCAAGGGAGCATCACGTCGGCGACGCCCGCGGGGTCGAGCGGGACGGTCGTGGCCTCGCTCGGCAACATGGCCGTGGGCGCCACGGCCACGGTGGCGATAACGGTCGAGGCTACGCAGCCCGGCTCCTTCACCAACGCGGCCGCGGTCGCGGGCGACCAAAGCGACCACGACACGACGAACAACACCCACAAGCAGACGACGACGGTCGTGACTCTCTCGAAGCTGCTGCTCTCCGCCTCTTCGGTGAGGGGCGGGTGCCTGCCGCACCCGACCGGCACGGTGTATCTGACGGGCCCCGCGCCCGCGGGGGGCGTGACGGTGAGCTTGTCGAGCACGATACCTGCCGCGACCACACCGGCGAGCGTCCTTATCCCTGCGGGCGCCACCAAGAGCGCGGCCTTCACGGTGACAACGTCGAGCGTGGGCGCGGCGCAGTCCGGCCAGATAAAGGCGACGCTGGGTAGCAAGACCGTCGGCAGGGGCCTCTCCGTCATGCCGGGGGCCTGTCCTTGAGCGAAGGCTTAACCGCGGCGCGCGCTGACTAGAGAGCGCAGGCCCGGCCGCCCCGCGTGGGGCGGCCGGGCCTGCGCTTTCGGCGAGAAAACCGTTTACCCGGCGCCCGTCTCCGCGTATAATCCGCGCCCTACCCGCTCGCCGCCGGCGCGAAGCACAAGTAATCCTACCCGTTGACAAGAAAGAGGTCTTAATGAGACTGCCTCGGAAACGTCTGTTCACTCTCGCCCTGTCGTCCGTCGCAGGGCTACTGCTCGTCACGCCTTTGATGTCGAGCCGCCGCGGCCACGTGCCTTCGCCTCCGGCGCATGACGCGCGCGCGCGCGAAGCCTACGGGCGAATCCCCCTGAGCTTCGAAGCCAACCGCGGTCAGACCGAGGCTTCGGTTGATTTCCTCGCGCGCGGCGCCGGCTACGCGCTCTTCCTGAAGCCTGCGGAGGCCGTCTTCCGGCTGCGCCGCGACGCCGCGCAGGAGAGCGTGCTGCGGATGCGAATTGTCGGCGCCGACTCCACGGCCGCCGCCTCGGCCGAAGCCGAGCTGGAGGGCCGGGCCCACTACCTCATCGGCGACGACCCTTCCGAGTGGCACACCGACGTGCCGACCTTCGCGCGCGTGCGCTACGCGGAAGTCTATCCGGGCGTGGACGTGGTCTATTACGGCAACCAGCGGCAGCTCGAGTACGACTTCCGCGTGGCGCCGGGCGCCGACGCCGGGGCCGTGTCTCTGGAGTTCGACGGCGCGGACAAGATCGAGGTCGCCGCTGGCGGCGACCTTCTGCTGACGCTGGGCGAGGCCGTCGTGAGGCAGCCGAAGCCCTTCGTGTATCAGGAAGTGGCGGGCGCGCGGCGCGAAGTCGAGGGCGCTTACGCCGTCGGCGCCGACGGGCGCGTGGGCTTCCGCGTGGGCGAGTATGACCCGTCGCTGCCGCTCGTCATAGACCCTGTCATCGTCTACTCGACCTACCTCGGCGGCAGCGGCACCGATCTCGCCAGAGCCATCGCTGTTGACCCGTCCGGCAACGCCGTCATCACGGGCTATACCCAGTCGTTGAATTTTCCGACGGCCAACGCCTTTCAGGCG
>DASPKR010000597.1:0-2289 GCA_035627975.1 Pyrinomonadaceae bacterium
AGAAGGCGAGGCCGCCTTCGTCGGGGACGCGGTTGAGGAAATCCGCGTAGTGCTGGCGGACGAAGAACTCGCTGTCGTCAATCGGGTTGGGCGGCGAGGTCTGCGTGTCGGCGTCGGATATGAGGAGCTGCACGGTGGTCGGCGCGGCGAGCGAGCCGCTGCTGCGCAGGTTGCTGAGCGTGAGGTTCACGCTCTCCTGAGCGGGCTCGCTGCGCTCGTCGTCCGTGAGCACGACAGTGAAGCTCTTCTCCACCTCGCCCGGCGCGAAGCGCACCGTGCCGCGCGCCGTCGTGTAGTCGCTCTTCTCGGAGGCCGTGCCGTCGCTCGTCGCGTAGTCAACGCGAAGCTCGACGGATGTGTCGCCGTCGCGCCGCAGGGTGACGGTCGCGGAGTGGGCCTCCTCGTTCACGTTGTATGCGGCCTGCGTAAACTTGACGGTGGCGGGCGTAGGCGTGGCGGAGGGCGGGAGCGCCGGTCCCGCGTCCGCGAGGCGGAGAATCTGCCCCGTGTTGTGAACGGCGACGTAAAGCTCGCCGGCCTCGTCCTCGCCGAAGGAGGAGATGTTGCCGGGCGCGTTAAGAAGCTCGGTGCTCTGCCACGCGCCGTCAACGCGCCGCAAGGCCCAGAAGCGCGCCGTGCAGTAGTCGGCGTAGAAGTAGAGCCCCTGCATGCGCGGGTAGGTCGTACCCCGGTAGACGAAGCCGCCCGTCACCGAGCAGTCGCCGCCCGAATGGCTGTAGCTCCACACGGGCAGCGTCAGCCCCGTCTGGTCGCACGGGACGGGGTTGAAGCACTGCTGCCCCTCCATGATCCGCCAGCCGTAGTTCTCGCCGCCCTCGCTGTCGCCCGGCTGGAAGTCTATCTCCTCCCACTCGCTCTGCCCCACGTCGCCCACGAAGAGGTCGCCAGTCACGCGGTCGAAGGAGAAGCGCCAGGGGTTTCGTAAGCCGAGCGCCCAGATTTCGGGCCGGTAGCCCTCGGCGCCGACGAAGGGGTTCGACTGGGGGACTGTGTAGGTGTAGGGGCGGCCTGTCTCAACGTCTATTCGCAGGAGTTTGCCGAGCAGCTGGGCGGGGTTCTGCGCGCGGTTGCCGGGGTCGCCGCCGCTGCCGCCGTCGCCCGTCGCCACGTAGAGGTAGCCGTCGCGCGGGCCGAAGGCCATGTGGCCGCCGTTGTGGTTCGAGAACGGCTGTGGGATGAGGGCGACGACCTGCTCGCTTGAGAAGTCGGCGAGGTCGGGGTTCGTGGCGTTGCGGCTGTAGCGGGCTATGACGGTGTCGCCCGCCGTGTTCGTGTAATTGACGTAGAAATAGCCTTTGGTGGCGTAGTCGGGCGGGAAGGCGAGGCCGAGCAGGCCGCGCTCGCCGCCCTTGCTGGTGCGCGAGGTGATGTCGAGGAACGGCGTCGAGAGTCGCGCGCCGTCCTTGACGATGCTGATTAGGCCGTTCTGCTCGATGACGAAGAGGCGGCCGCTTCGGTCGCCCGCGTGAATGACGCCGACTGGCAGCGTGAAGCCGCCGACTGGCGAAGTGAGCGTGAGCGTAGGGAGTTGCGCGCCGCCCTGCGCCCCCGCGCCCTGCCACGTCGCCGACGAGAGCGCCACAAGAGTCAGAATTGTAAAGACCGCACAGGCGTAAAACTTCCTGCCCACTTCTTCCCTCCCTTTTTCGACGACAACAGGTATTTCTACCGAGGGCTGAAGTGCAGCGCCTCGGCCTTCTCTTGAATCGCCGCGAAGAGTTGCTCGCGCTCGCGAGCGTCGGCGGTCTGCCTGTATGCGAGCAGCGCCTCTTTCAATGAGGCCAGCTCGCGGTAGAGGCCCGCGTCCTCGACCGGGGGAGTAAGGTACGAGACCAGCTCGGCGTAAGACCTGCGCCGGGCTATGGAGCCTTCCGAAGGGTTGTTGACGCTGTAAATATAGACGTGCGGGAGCTCACCTATCAAACGGTCGGGCCAGCACTCGGCCGAGAGCCCGACCTGCTTGCCCGGCATGAACTCCAGCGAGCCGTGCGTGCCGACGTGGACGACGGCGTCGGCGCCGAAGACTTTTTCGAGGTAAGTGTAGAGGGCCGCGAACCCGTGGTGTGGGGCGCCCCCGCGCGACATGAGCAGCCGCATCGGGTCGCCCTCGTAGCCGAAGGTTGGCTGCACGGCGACCAGCGCGTTCCCCAGGCGCACGCCCTGAATCAGAAGCTCTCTGCCGAACGTGTTTATCTTACCGGGCGCCGCGCCCCACTCCTTCTCAATCTCCGAAACGAAGGGGCAGAGCCTTCTGTACTCTTCGACGCT
>DASPKR010000598.1:0-3069 GCA_035627975.1 Pyrinomonadaceae bacterium
GAGGATTTGGAGCGCGCCGTCGAAGCGTGCAGGCAGGGCGGCGAATGGCCTCTCGTGCAGGCTTACGCGCGCGGCCGCGGCAAGGGCGTCTTCGCATTGTGCGACGACGGGCGCGTGGTCGCGAAGTTCGCGCACGAACGCCTGCGCGACACTCGGCCGACGGGGTCGGGCAGCAGCCTCCGCCGCTCGGTCGAGCCCGAAGCGCGGCTCGTCAGGCCGGCCGAGAGGCTGCTCGCAGATATGCGCTGGCACGGCCCCGCGATGGTCGAGTTCAAGGACGAGGGCTCGGGCGAGCCTACGCTGATGGAGGTCAACGGCCGCTTCTGGGGCTCGCTCCAGCTAGGCGTTGACGCGGGCGTGAACTTCCCCGTGCTCTGGGCGGCGATACTCCGGGGAGAGAAGGTCGCGCACGAGGGCGGCTACGCTGCCGGCGTCACGCTGCGCTGGCTGTGGGGCGACTTCAAACGCTTCCTCTTCATCGTGCGCGGCAGGCCCGAAGGCTACGCGGGCGACTACCCGACGCGTGCCGAAGGGCTGCGCGAACTGTTCGGGCCGCAGCCGGCGGGGACGCGGCTCGAAGCATACCGCGCGGGCGACCCCTGGCCCGCCGTCGGCGAGTGGGTTCAGGGGGCCAGAGACCTTTTGGCGCGCCTCTGAGCCGCGCCCTTCAACGTTGGGGTGGCAGATGAGTAATCCGATCCGAGTCTTGATGGTCACGAGCGAATGGCCCGCGCCGGGCCTGTCGCGCACCGCCCACTTCATCAAGCGGCAGGCGGATTTCCTGCGCGCCGCGGGCGTGGACGTAGAGGTGTTCCCCTTCAAGGGCGCGAAGAACCCTCTGAACTATCTGAAGGCGTGGGCGCGCTTCCGTCGGAAGCTCCTGCGCGGGCGCTACGACCTCGTGCACGCGCAGTTCGGGCAGAGCGGGCTGCTCGCCCTGCCGAAGCGCCTGCCCATGGTCGTCACCTTCCGCGGCAGCGACCTGCTCGGCACCGTCAGCGACCGCAACGGCCGCCACATCTGGGCCAGCCGCATCCACCAGCGCCTGTGCCGGCTGGTGGCGAGGCGCGCGGACGCGGCCGTCGTCGTCTCGGCGCACATGAAGGCTTACCTGCCCGCGGGGGTCGAGGCCGAAGTCATCCCCTCGGGGCTCGACTTCGACTTCTTCCGCGAGATGCCGCGCGACGAGGCGCGCCGCCGCATGGGCCTTCCCGCCGACGAAAGGCTCGTGCTGTTCGTCGGGAGGCCGACGCAGGCGCGCAAGCGCATGTGGCTGGCCGAGCGCGCCGTCGAGGCGCTCAACCGGGAGCTTCCGGCGCGGCTCGTCGTCGCGTGGGGCGTGCCGCACGCGGACGTGCCTGTTTACATGAGCGCCTGCGACGCGCTCGTCTTCACCTCGATGCAGGAGGGATCGCCGAACGTTGTGAAGGAGGCGTTGGCCTGCAACCTGCCGGTCGTCTCCGTCAAAGTCGGCGACGTGGAGGAGCGCCTGCGCGGCGTCGAGGGTTGCGAGGTGTGCGAGGACGAGCGGCCGGAGACGATTGCGGCGGCGCTCGCGCGCGCGCTGCGCAGGGGCGGCCGCAGCGCCGGGCGCGAGGCCGTGCGCGGCCTCGACGAAAGAATCATCACCGACAGGGTGATAGGCATCTACCGAAAAATTCTGGCGGGCCGTCGCGGTCTCGCCGTTGAGAGTCTGGTGAACAGGGGGTCGCAGGCGGAGGAAGGCTGTGGCGAGCTTCCGCTCGCGGCGCGTGCGGCTGTGTCATCGGGCGACGTGCGCGTGAGCGCCGTCCGACAGAACTAGAGGGAGAGACTGAAGAGACAGGGACGACCGCACTAAGTCGCGAACGGAAGCGGGCCGAGTCGGCGCTGGCGGGCGCCGCCCGGCCCTTCACATTGAACCTCCAACCTTCTCCGGGGTGAAAGTCAATGCAGCCAAATCCTATCACATTGCGGGAAACGTCTGCCTCAGTGCAGGGCGCAGAGGCGCCCCCCGCGGCGGCTCCGGCCGCGCAGACGGCCTTCCCGTGGGACGCCATTAAAATTGAGGGCGACGGCGACGGCGCGGCCGCCCTCTCGCTCGACGTGCTCGGCGCGCCGGCCGCGCGCGTGCTCCGCAAGGGCCGGCGCTACGCGGATCAGTCCGGGCGACGGCGCGGCCTCTACGCCTTCTGCAAGCGCGCGCTCGATGTGGCGGTCGCGGCGCTGCTGCTCGTGGCCGCGCTTCCCCTTCTGGCAGCGGTCGCGCTGCTCGTCAAGGCGACGAGCAGCGGCCCCGTCTTCTTCCGCCACCGCCGGCTGGGCCTGGGCGGCGCCGAGTTCGATTGCCTGAAGTTCCGCACGATGGTCGTGGGCGCAGACGAGCAGCTCCGCAGGAACGAGTTCCTGCGCCGTCAGTTCGAGCAGAGCTACAAGCTCAAGCACGACCCGCGCATCACGCCCGTCGGCGCCTTCCTGCGCCGGACGAGCCTCGACGAGCTGCCTCAGCTCCTGCACGTCCTCCGCGGCGAGATGTCGTTGGTAGGCCCGCGCCCCATCATCCGCCCCGAGCTTGAGAAGTACAGCATCTACGGCGCGAAGCTGCTGACGGTCAAGCCGGGCCTGAGCGGCCTCTGGCAGGTCTGCGGGCGCAGCGACACGACCTACCCGCAGCGCGTGATGATGGACATGCACTACATTGACCACCGCAGCCTCTCGCTCGACCTGCGCCTCCTGCTCCGCACCGTCGGCGCCGTCATCCGCAAGAGCGGGGCATGCTGAAGAAGGAGATGTCGGATGCTAGATGTTAGATGTTAGTAAGAAGCTCTCCTTCTACCAACATCCGGCATCCGGCATCTGTTCTTATGCGAATTCTCTTCGTCACGCAAATCTACCTGCCTGAGATGGGGGCGCTCCCGAACCGGCTCTACCCGTTGGCGCGGCGGCTGGCCGAGTCGGGCCACGAGGTGTTCGTCGCAACGGGGATGCCGAACTACCCGAAGTTCGACAAAGCCGGAAAGTTCCACGGCTACCGCGGCAGCGCCAAGGACATCACGGTCGAGTACGAGCGCAAGCTCATGGATTCGCAGG
>DASPKR010000599.1:0-5092 GCA_035627975.1 Pyrinomonadaceae bacterium
ACGGGCCGCAACAACGAGAACAACGGCCCGCTCTCGGCCGAGGAGCACTCGGGCGATAGCATCGTTAAGAGCGACACCTTCTCGGGGACGCTCGCCTCGACGCTCACGCAGGCAGTCGTCAACGAGTTCCGCTTCCAGTTCGCGCGCGACAAGGAGCCGGGCGAGGCCAACTCCGACCAGGTTGAGGCCGTCATAGGCACGGGCGCCGGCACCAACCTCTCCATCGGCCGCAACAACTTCAGCCCGCGCGAGACCACCATCAAGCGCGTGCAGTTCATTGATAACCTCTCCTACGTGCGGGGGCGCAGCACCTTCAAGTTCGGCGTTGACCTCAACTTCGACCGCATACTCAACTTCTTCCCCGGCCTCTTCTCGGGCTCCTACACGTTCCCGTCCTACACGGCCTTCGCCACGAACGCGCCCACGGCCTACACGCAGAACTTCCCCGGCGCAGGCACCACGGGCGGCACGACCGAGCCCGACATCTCCGAGTACGCCTTCTACGCGCAGGACGACTGGCGCGTGACGCCGCAGCTCACGCTCAACCTCGGCCTGCGCTACGACTACCAGAAGCTCGCATGCCCGCCGGTGCAGAACCCCGACCCGCTGCTCCTGAACAACGGCATAGACACCTCGACCTGCCCCGACGACCGCAACAACTTCGGCCCGCGCGCCGGCTTCTCCTACGCGCCCGACGCGCGCACCGTCGTGCGCGGCGGCTACGGCATCTACTACGCGCGCACTCCGGCCATCGTGCTCGGCACGGCCCACTCGCAGAACGGCATCAACGTAACCGGCATCAACCTCAACGCCGCCGGCATCGCGGCCGCCGGCCTCGTCTATCCGAACATCCTGACGGCTCCGCCCGCGGGCGCCTCGGCCAACCCGAACCTCTTCGTCTTCGCCGACGACTACGTAAACCCCTACGTGCAGCAGGGCCGGCTGGGGCTGGAGCGCGAGGTCTGGGAGGGCGTGAGCCTCTCGGCCACGTACCTCTTCTACAAGGGTGTGCACCTGACGCGCACGCGCGACGTAAACCTCTTCGCGCCGGTGCCGTTCGCGCGCACGGGGCCTGACGGGCAGATCTACACGTTCGAGCGCTTCCCCTCGGCGCGCCCCATCTCGCGGCCCGCCGGCACGGGGCCGAGCTACAACCGCATAAGCCTCTTCGAGAGCGCGTCGCGCTCGCTCTACAACGGGCTCGCCCTGCAGGCCACGCAGCGCATGCGCCGCGGCTTCCAGTTCATCGCCGCCTACACCTTCTCGAAGGCCGAGGATGACCGCCCCGACCAGACCACCGTCGTCGTCGGCGCCGACGACGCCAAGATAGTCGAGAACCAGATCAACCCCGGCCTCGACTACGGCCGCTCCGACACCGACATACGCCACCGCTTCGTCTTCAGCCCCGTCTATGAGTGGCGCCGGATAGGCTGGAGCGACAACGCCGTCCTGCGCGCGCTCCTGAGCGACTACACCTTCTCGACCATCGTGCAGTTCCAGTCCGGCACACCCTACTCGGCGCTCGTCTCGGGCGACCCGAACAATGACGGCAACCGCGCCAACGACCGCCTGCCCGGCACTCGCCGCAACCAGTTCACGACGCCCTCGGTCTATCAGTTCGACGCGCGCCTGACGCGCAACATACCGTTCTCGGAGTCAATGCGGCTGCGGCTGATACTCGAAGCCTTCAACGTCTTCAACCGCCCCAATGTCGCGACCGTCAACAACACCTTCTTCAACCTGACGACCATCAGCGGGGTGCCGACGCTCACGCTCCCGTCGGCCACCTCGGCATTCGGCACGCCGCGCACCTTCGCCTCGCCCGCCTCGGGGACGACCACCTTCGTCATCCCGCGGTAGCTACAACTCGCGATCAAGTTCGACTTCTAAATCGCGGCCGAGACGCACAAAGGCCGAAGGCGGCGAGCCTCTCCGCAGGAGGCTCGCCGCCTTCGGCCTTACCGCCTGTCTTGGCCTCAGCGCCGGCCCGCGTTCAGTATGCGGAGCAGGGCGAGGAAGATGTTGAAGGCGTCGAGGTAGAGCGACAGGGCGCCCGCGACGTACTCGTTCACGGGGTAGCGACGGATGATGTTCGACGTGTCGTAGAGCACGAAGCCCGAGAAGAGCAGCAGCGCCGCCGCGGCGACAGCGAATCCGAGCGCGCTCGACATGACGAACATGTTCAGGAGCGAAGCGACCACGACGACGATGAGGCCGACCGTCACCATCCCTCGCATGAAGCTGAAGTCCTTCTTCGAGATGAAGACGTAGGCCGTCAGGCCGCCGAATATCGCCACGGTCATAACGCCCGCAGCCAGTATCGAGCCGGGGTTCGTCATCAATACGACCGCGATGAGCGGTGAGATCACCACGCCCGTCAGCGTAGTGAACCCGAAGAGCGCGAGCAGGTTAACGACGGGGACGTGGCGGACGGCCTGAGCGCCCATCACGCCGCCGAGCATGGCGAAGAGCATTATGAACGGGTGCTCGAAGGCGAACCTGAGCAGCGGCCGTATGGAGAGGCCGAGCGCGACGCCGCCGATAGCGAAGAAGGTCGCCGCGAAGAAGAGCGCGTAAACCTTGCGCACGAAAGACATGCGCTCCGAGACGCTCACCTCGGCGGCCGTCAAGGGCTCGACGGCGCCCCACCCGCCGCCCGTCTGCGGCGGCCATGCCGCCGGCTGTCGGTCAAAGCGCTGGTTAGGGGACTGGTATTCGTTCATCTCCAAATCCTTTTCAGTTAGTCGAGAAAATCTCCGGGCGCGCTTTACAAAGCGCCGCCGAGAACTTAGATGCCCGTGTGCTGCCGGCCGATGTATTCTGTCACATTCCCGGCCCGGAGTGGAACCCAGGCGCGCGTCTTTAAATCCCACGCCCGCGGCGCTTACAATGGGCGCCGTGAAGAAAATCCTGCTGATCGGGCTCGCCGGGATGGCCGGGACTCTCCGCCGCTACTGGCTGTCGCCGGGCGTCGGCCGTCGCTACGAGGGCAGGCTCCCGCTCGACACCATCGCCGTCAACGTCATCGGCTGCTTCGCAATCGGCTTCCTCTTCCACTTGATGAGGGAGCGCTACGCGGCGGGCGAGGCGGCCGCGGGCGTCGTGATGGTTGGCCTGCTCGTGCTCTGGGCCGGCTACTCGCTCGCGCGGCCCCTGCTCCCCGCCTGATGACGAAGACCGAGACCGGCGGCGCGCGTGCGCGGGGCAGCGGCGGCGCCCCGGCGATACTCTACGTGCTCGGGGCGGCGCTCCTGTGGAGTACGGGCGGGCTGTTCATAAAGGCGACGCCGGAGCTCTCGGCCTTCGAGCTCTCCTTCGGCCGCTCGCTACTGGCCGCGTTCACGGTCGCGTACTTCACGCGGCGCGAGGGCTTCCGCATAAACGGCGTGACGGCCGCGGCCTCCGTGCTATACGCCGCGCTCTTGCTCCTCTTCGTGATGGCGACGAAGAGCACTACGGCCGCCAACGCCATCTTCCTGCAATACACCGCGCCCGTCTATATCCTCATATTCGAGCCGCTCCTGTTCAAGGAGAAGCACCGCGCGCGCGACGTGGCCGTGGTGGCGGCGTGCGTCGTCGGGGTCGCCCTGTTCTTCGTCGGCCGCCTCCGGCCCGAAGAGATGACGGGGAACCTCCTGGCCCTCGCCTCCGGCGCGTGCTTCGCCTGCTTCATGCTGCTCGTGCGCCACCCGCGCGCGGGGCGCGTCAACCGCGCCTCCTCCGTCATCTACGGGAACCTCCTGCTCGCGCTCGCCACGGCCCCGGCCTTCGTGCAGGGCGCCTGGAAGCTGACGGCCGGCAGCCTCGCCGTCATCGTTTTCCTCGGGGTGGTGCAGATAGGGCTGGCCTACACGCTCTTCACGCGCGGCATAGAGCGCGGCGTGCGCTCGCTCGACGCCGGGCTCGTAGGCTACATCGAGCCGGTCTCGAACCCCGTCTGGGTCTATCTCTTCCTCGGCGAGCGCCCCTCCGCCTGGGCCATCCTCGGCGGCGGCGTCATCATCACGGCCGTAGTCGCCCACACCGTAGCCGGCGCGCGCGCTCGGAGCCGGCCGGGACAGGATTAACTGAAACTCATAACAAAAACGACAACGTATCGCGCGACCATTCGCCCCGAAGGGCTTTGCTGTGCACAGGATTGGGCTTTAAAAGGAGGGTGAGCACGATGGCGACGGCGCGAGGCGAAATAGAAAACGGCGGGGGCGGCAACGGCGACGGCGGCGCGGCGCCGGGGCAGTCTGGGATTCTGAACGTGAGCGGCGAGGGGCTGGCGCGCGGGCTCGCGTGGTTCAGCATAGGCTTGGGGCTCGCCGAGCTCCTGGCGCCGCGCGGCGTGGCGAAGGTCGCGGGCGTGAGCGAAGGCAATAGCGCTCTCATACGCCTGCTCGGCCTGCGCGAGATAGCGCACGGCGTCGCCATCTTCTCGCAGGGGCGCAGGCCCGCGGGCGCAGTCTGGTCGAGGGTCGTAGGCGACGCGCTCGACCTGGCCTGCCTGGGCGCCGCCTTCGCCTCGCCCGACTCGGACAAGGGCCGCGTCGCGTTCGCCACGGCGAACGTGCTGGCCGTGACGGCGCTCGACGTGCTCTGCGCGCAGCAGCTAAGCGGCGGCCAGGGCGAGGGGGCGACTAAGGGAGGAGGGGCGACGCAAGTGAGGAAGAGCCTGATAATCAACCGACCGGCGGAAGAGCTTTACCAGTTCTGGCACGACTTCGAGAACCTGCCGCGCTTCATGCCCTACCTCGAGTCGGTGCGGGTGACGGGCGCGGGCCGCTCGCGCTGGGTGGCGAAGGCGCCGGCCGGCACCACCGTCGAGTGGGACGCCGAGGTGACGGAAGACCGCCCGAACGAGCTGATGGCGTGGCGCTCGCTGGAAGGCTCGCAGGTGGAGAACTCCGGCTCCGTCCGCTTCGAGCCGGCGCCCGGAGGGCGCGGCACCATCGTCCGCGTCGAAATCAGCTACAGCCCGCCGGGCGGCGCGCTCGGGTCTGCCGTCGCCTGGCTCACGGGCTACGAGCCGGGCCAGCAGGCGCAGGAGTCCCTGCGCTGCTTCAAGCAGTTGGTCGAGACGGGCGAGGTCGTCGTCTCCGACGGC
>DASPKR010000600.1:0-4127 GCA_035627975.1 Pyrinomonadaceae bacterium
AGATGCGGCGGATGAGGCGCTGCGCCTGGATGAGGTTGACCGAGGTGGCGACGAGGAAGGGCTCGATGCCCATGTTCATCAGGCGGGAGATGGTGGAGGGGGCGTCGTTGGTGTGGAGGGTGGAGAGGACGAGGTGGCCGGTCAGGGCGGCCTTGATGGCGATCTCGGCCGTCTCGAAGTCGCGAATCTCGCCGACGAGGACGATGTTCGGGTCCTGGCGGAGGAAGGAGCGCAGCGCGGCCGCGAAGTTCAGGCCGATCTGCTCCTTCATCTGCACCTGGTTGATGCCGACGAGGTTGAACTCGACGGGGTCTTCCGCCGTCATGATGTTCGTCTCGGACGTGTTCAGCGATTGCAGCGCCGAGTAGAGCGTGTTCGTCTTGCCGGAGCCGGTGGGGCCTGTGACGAGCACCATGCCGTAGGGCTTAGAGATGTTGCGCTGGAACTTGACGAGAGACTCGGGCTCGAACCCTAGCTTCGTCATGTCGAGCATCAGCCGCTCCTTATCCAGAAGGCGTAGCACCACCTTCTCGCCGAAGAGCGTCGGGAGGGTGGAAACGCGGAAGTCGAGCTCGCGCGAGCGGCCGTGCGCCTTGAGCTTTATCTTTATGCGGCCGTCCTGCGGCAGGCGCTTCTCCGCGATGTCGAGCTTCGACATGATCTTGATGCGGGAGATGAGCGCGTCGCGCAGCCTGAGCGGGGGGTGCATAACGTCGTAGAGCACGCCGTCTATGCGGAAGCGTATGCGCAGCTCCTTCTCGTAGGGCTCGACGTGTATGTCGGAGGCGCCGCGCTGTAGGGCGTCGGCCAGCAGCACGTTGACGAGCCGGACGACGGGCGCGTCCTCGCTCATGCGCGTCAGGTTCGTGAGGTCAATCTCCTCGTCCTCGTCAATGACCTCCAGCCCGTCGGCCCCGTCGGCCTCGAAGTCGAGCTGGTCGAGCGTCATCGTCGAGTCGGGGAGGGAATCGTGGAAGCCGTTGCCGTTGCCGTTCGGGCTCTCGTCGAGGTCGCGCGCAAGCTCAATCTCGCGCGATTGCGCGTAGTGCTTCGAGATGGCGTCCTGCACGCTCGCCTCGGAGACGACGACGGGCTCGATGTTGAGGCCCGTCATGAACTTTATGTCGTCCATCGCGAAGACGTTCGTCGGGTCAACCATCGCGAGCGTCAGAGTCGCCCCCACGCGCGAGAGCGGCAGCACCGAGTACTTATCCGCCACCTCGCGCGGTATCAGCCTTATGACCGAGTCCTCTATGTCGAACAGCTCGAGGTTGACGCTCGGCACCCCGTACTGCCTCGACAGCACGGCCGTTATCATGTCGTCCGAGACCATGCCCATCTTGACGAGGTTGTAGCCGAGCCGGCCCCCGTGCTCGCGCTGGAATTCCAGCGCTTCGCGGAGCTGCTGTGGGGTCAGGAGGTTTTCGCGGACAAGGATTTCGCCGAGTTTGGCTGACATACTTGGAGAAGTTCCGACGGTTGTGAACTCAAACGTACAGGCGGGGCGGCGTGGAAACGTACGGGCGGCGGCTTGGGTGCCGTGCGCGGCCGGCATTCGAGAGAGCGGCCGGTCTTAAAACGCAAGCAGCGCAAACGCTGTTTGCCAAAAGCATGTTACTGTTTAAACATGCGGCTGTCAAGATGATTGTGGAAAACGGCCCGGGCGCGTCCAGAAGACGCGGAAAGGCCGCGGCCGGGCGAACCCGAACCGCGGCCTTCTGACCGGGTTAAGTTGTTGAAAACGACCGACTAACCGCGGCGGCGGCCCGTGGTCGTGCGGGTAGGCGTGATCCTCTCGGGCTTGATGTTCTCCTGGGTCTTCAGGAACTCGAGAATGGATTTCACGTCGGCCTTGAGCGGGTGCGTGTCGGCGGCCTTCTCGCTGAACTTGCCGAGGTAGTTGGCGGCCTCCTGGAACTTGGCCTTCTCGCCCGAGTTGAAGAGCGAGAAGCCGAGGTAGAGGTTCGCTTCGGCGTTCTCGGGGTCGGTCTCGACGATCTTGCGGTACTCCTCGGCGGCGCGGTTGTAGTCGCCGGCGTCGAAGAAAATCTTGGCGGCCTCGGAGATGCGCTGCGGCTTCTTGGTCGGGTCGAGCTCGGCGGCGGCGAACTCCGTGTAAGCCTTAAACGCCGCCTCGGCCTGCGACTTGTCCACCTTCGTGCCGACGAGCTTCATCGCCTCGGCGTAGGCGGTTATGGCGGCCAGCTTGTTCTTGTCGTAGTTCGTCTTACCCGTCGGGTCTGTGGGGACGGTCAGGGCGTTCATCATGTCCATGGCCTTCTTGCCGGCCTCGACGGCGTCGCGCCAGTCCTTGTAGGCCGACTCAAGCCCGGCGGTCTTGGTGGCCTGATCCGAGGAATTGATGACCTTGTTGAAGGTCTCGGCGCCGCGCAGGCGCAGCGCGACCGACTTATTGGCGTAGAGCGCAGGCTCCTCGCGCGCGGCCAGGCCCTCGTTGTAGAAGCCGATGGCGGCGTCGTAGTTCTTGGCGTTAAATGCCTCGTTACCGGCCTTGAAGGTGCGGTTGATGATCTCGTTGGCGTTGGAGATCTTCTTGTTCTCTTCCTCGATGGCGGCCCGCTCCTTCTCGAAAGCCTCCCGGCGGGCTTTCTCCTCCTTGCCCTCGGCGGCGGGGGCCGCCGGGGCGGTGCCGCCGCCGGAGGTCGCTGCGCCCATCGTCTTGAGCTGTTCGAGCGTGAGCTTCGAGCCGTCGCCGGGCTCCAAGGTGAAGTCGGCCACCTGCGTCGTCGTGAAGCGCAGGCCCGTGGCGTAGGTCGGGCGCGCGCCGGGGGCGCTCACTATCAGCGTGTAGGTGCCGACGAAGGGGATGCCCGCGTGCGTGTACTCGCCCTTCTTGTTGGTCTTTACGTGGTACTCGCCCTTGATATCCGTGCGGTAGATGTCCACCTGCGCGCCCGCGACGGGGAGAAGGGTGCCGTCGGCCTGTTTGAGCGTGACCTTGCCGGAGACCTGCGTCGTCTGCGCCGAGGCGACGAAGGAGCAGGCGGCCAGCAGGAGCGCTGCGGCGATTGTTCGGAAGAATGACTTGGAACGCATGGTCAGTGGTCTCCTAATTCGGATTAGTGCCGGCGCCTCTCGGGGTCGAAGGAGGCCGCGCATATGATGCGGGAGCGCCCGGGGCGGTTGTCGGTTCCGGCCCCATTCTAGCAGCAAAAGCCGCGGGTTTGCGAGCGTCTAGGCGTAAGGGATCGGGTCCCTGACGCCCGCCTCGGCGAAGGCCCGGAGCCGCAGCGCGCAAGAGTCGCAGCGCCCGCAGGCCCGCTCCTCGGCGCCGTAGCAAGACCATGTAAGGTGCAGCGGCGCGCCCAACTCCACGGCGCGACGAATTATCTCGGCTTTCCGCATGTGAATTACGGGCGTGCGGATTTCGACGCGCGTCGTGGGGCGCGTGCCAGCGTCAATTACGCGCTGGAAAGCTTCGTAGAACTCGGGCCGGCAGTCGGGGTAGCCGGACGAATCCTCGGCCACGGCGCCGATATAGACGCGGCCCGCGCCCGTCACCTCGGCCCAGCTTACGGCTATCGAGAGTAGGTGCGCGTTGCGGAACGGCACGTAGCTCGTCGGGATTTCGCGCGAGGAGAGGTCGGCCGCGGCGACGGGGACGGACTGGTCGGTCAGGGATGAACCGCCTATGCGCGCCAAGGGCTCGATTGAGACGGCGAGGCGGCGGCCGACGCCGTAGAAGTCGGCTATCTCCTCGAAGGCGCGGCGCTCGCGGGCCTCCGTGCGCTGGCCGTAGGAGACGTGCAGGAATGCCAGCTCGCCGCCCTCCTCGCGCGCAATCGCCGCCGTAACGCACGAGTCCATCCCGCCCGAGACCAGGCAGACGGACAGAGGCGTTGTCGCGCCGTCGTTCACGACAGCGACGCTTTCGTCTCCCGCTTCGTCGTAGTTGACGAACTCTTTCCCGTCCGGCGAGCCGCCCATCAGACGCCGTGAACCTCCGGCCCCCATATGTACTTGTGAAGCTGCAACTGCATGCGAACGTCAAGGCCGCTGGACGCGACCAGCTCGGCCAGCTCCTTTAAATCCGTCGAGCCCCAGACGGGCGAGACGAGCACGGCGCGCGCTCGCTCCGTCAGGTCGTACTTTTCAATCACCGCGCG
>DASPKR010000601.1:0-2023 GCA_035627975.1 Pyrinomonadaceae bacterium
CCCGAAGGGCAGTTGTCTAAGACCTTCAAGTACACGGTCTCGCCGGTGGCCGAGCGTGTGAGCGGGACAATCGAAGCCTCTTCGGGCGGCGCCACCGTCTCGCAGACATTGACGCTGCGGCCGTTGCGGCCGACCTCGCTCGCCTTCAGCCCCTCGCGGCTCAAAGGCGGGGGCGTCTCAGTCGGCACCGTCACGCTCGAATGCAGCGCGGCGCCGGGCGACATCCTCGTGACGCTCGAGGCGACGGCGCCGGGCGCGGCCTCCGTCCCGCCGTCGATGGTAGTCCCGGCGGGCAGCAAGAGCGCCACCTTCTCAGTGACTACCAAGGCGGTGACGTCTTCGAGAACCGTGACCGTCAAGGCGACCACGGGCGGCGTGAGCGTAAGCGCCTCGCTCATCGTTGACCCTTAAGCCGGGGCGCGAGGGAAAAAAGGAAGGGGCGGCCTCATAACAAGGCCGCCCCTTTTTTCTTTCCAGCCCCTCCGCTACTGGAAGTTCGTGACCGCGCGGCCGCTCGGCAGCCTCGACGGGATTAGCTTGCGCAGCTCGTGCGGCGTGGCGCGCGGGTCTTGCAGCCCCCCGCGCAGGAAGGCGACGAGCTGACGGAACTCTTCTTCGGAGAGCACAACGGGCGCGGCGAGCGCCGGGTCGAGCCGCGCGAGCACGGCTTCGGCGTGATGAGAAGCACCTCCTCGTCGCCCGCCTCCTCCCACGGCGCGGGCGAACATAGCAAGGGCGGGCTCTTGAGAAACTCTCAAGAGCCCGCCCGCCGAACCGACCGAACTGCCGGACTAGGACTCGAACCTAGAAACCCTGATCCAGAGTCAGGTGTGATGCCATTTCACCATCCGGCAATAAACAACTTGTTAGACGGCCCCCCAACAAGTGTGCGATATTAAATTTACGGACGGCGGGGGCGGTTGTCAACCGCCGGGCGCGCCCTTTTTTGACTCTGGTTGGGGCTCCCGCGGGGCCATTTTTAGAGATGAGCGAAAACGACTCGCGCGAAAGAAACGCCCGCGGGGGCGACAGCGTTATGCGGCACGACCCGGCCGACTGCGAGGCCCGCATGGAAGCCTTCGCAGACCTCGCGGCCCGCGTGCGCCACGAGATAAACAACCCGCTCACGGGACTCATCGGGCAGGCCCAGCTCCTGCTGCGCGAGGAGTTGAGCGAGACGGCCCGCCGCCGCGTGCTCACCATCGAGCAGCTCGCCCAGCGCATACGCGACACCGTCGCCGAGCTTCGCAGCGTCCAGCGCCTCAACCCGAGCCCGTCGCCAGAGCCCGGCGACGACGAGCCCCGAGAGCCGCCGCGGCACTGAGCGCGCCGCCCGAGACTCTTCACGGTTGCGCGGGCGCCTTCACGACCGATTCACCCCGAACCTCGACCTCGAAGAGCTTGCCGGCGGGCAGCTCGGCGTTGGCGCCCCGCTTGAACCCGTGCAGCAGAGCGACGGGCGCTATCGGCCAGAGCACGACACCTGTGAGCACCACCTTCGTCGCGACCTTCGCGCCCTTGCTGTCGCCCACGAGCCTGCCCGAAGCCTGTAGCGGCACGCGCGAGCCGTCCACGGCCGTCACCTCCTTCATCGCCCACGAAAGCCTGCCCGCCTTCCCGAAGTGGCCGCCCCTCTTCGACTCGACGATGCGCGCGGTCGCCGTCGCGCCCTTCTCGATGACGGTCACGCCGTCAACCACCACCGGGTTCATGACGGTGAAGGATATGAGGTCGCCCGCCTTGAAGTGCTGCGAGTTGACGGTGTGCGCGACCTCGACCTCGAGCTTCGTCCCGGCCGGAATCTTTAAAGTCCGAGCGGCGGACTCCGGCGCCTTCTCAGCTCCGTCAGTCGCCCGCCGCGCGGCGGCCGATTTCTCCTGCGCGCGCGCGGGCGTCGCGGCCGCCTGAAGCGGGAGCGACAGCGCGACTATACAGACGAGTGCTCTCATGGCGGGGTCTCTCTCCTGACGTTGTCTCGGCTCGTCGGAAATGAAAACGCGGCGGGCTCGGGTGCCTGCCGCGC
>DASPKR010000602.1:0-9344 GCA_035627975.1 Pyrinomonadaceae bacterium
GGAGCCAACTTGCTGGCTGCCGTTCGTGGCGAGGGCCATCGTCTGTGTGAAGCCTTCGGGGTGGAGGTCTATGGTGCTGACATCAACCGACAGGGTGGCGTCCACGGGGTGGAGGTCTATCGCGCCGACCGTGTTCCCGAACCAGAGCAGGGCGTGCGTCTCCACGTCGAAGGTGCGCAAGCCGAAGACCTTATTCAAATAGCAGTAGGGGTTGTAGTCGCACCCAACTACGCAGATGTCTAAGGGGTTGCAGTAAAGGCCGTAGGTCAAATACTTCTCTGTGGGGTACTGCTTGTAGCCCCACCCGACATGCTGCGTCCCCGAAGTGCCGTATGCGACCGAACCCTCGAAGCCCGGCGGGTTGATGTCAACGGCGCTTTCAGCCGTGCCTAGCCAGAGCGTCGCATGTGGGACGGAGTGGGCGAGCGATTGGCCGGACAATGCTCCCGAGGACTCTGTCCAGCCGACCTGCTGACCGCCGAAGATGCCTAAGGCTACCGAGTCTCCGATTGTGCCTGCGAATTTCGGGTGGAGGTCTACGACGCTGGCAGCCGTCCCCGACCAGAGCAGGGCATGATTGCCCGCCATGCGTCCGTAACCGATGATGTACTTGCTAAAGTAGCCCCAGCCGACTTGCTGGTTCCCGTGGATGCCGTAAGCGGCTGAGTAGTAAAAGTCCGTCGGAGGGTGCAGGTCAACGACGCTCTCCGCCGTGCCCGACCACAGGAGCGCATGCGAGCCACACGAGTAGCCGTAATCGGTGTAGAAATAGCAGCCCCCGGTGGCGGGGCCGCCGCCGTAGCCGACCTGCCGCACACCGTCCGTAGCCTTTGCGAACGAACGGTAGAAGCCGTCGGGGTTGAGGTTCACGGCGCTGGCCGACGTGCCCGACCACAGCACGGCGCGCTCATGGGGTACGCCGTTGAGAGGGACGGTCACCGTCCCGACCTGCTGCGCGCCTGAGACCCCCAAGGCTCGCGAGCCCGTGAAGCCCTGGGGCTGAAGTCTCACCGCCGTGTACTGCTGCGCAGCGGCGGGGCGCGCCAGCGCCAGCAAAGCTATCGTCAGGGCTATAAGCCCGAACGAAAGGCCGCGGGGCTTCGCGACGGCGGGCGCGTTAAAAGCTTCGGCCTTCAGGCGATCACCACTTCTGTGAGAATTCCTGCGAGGGCTCCTGGGTTCGTACATGATGCGCCTCCTTTCCAACGGGGCATCGGCCCCGAGAAGTGCGAGGTGAGTCAACGTCCGATGGCAGGGCCGTGGGGGGGCGGCAGTGCCGGCCTGGTGGACGAGGCGGAAGCCCTTCTGCGGCGCCTACAACTTACCGGGCGCGGTTGAGGCTGACTTGAGCTTGGCTCATAAATAGACCTCGGGCGAAAAACTCGGCGGGCGTCAAAAATGGCTGCCGCCGACCGCAGGCCAGAACCTCCGGGCCAACGGCGACCCGGTGCGGCGCAGCAGCCTCCGCGTCGCGGGAGAGAGCAGGAGCGCCGCCGTCTGCCGCCGCCAGGAGGCCGGCTCCGGCGTCTCGCCCGCGCGCCTCTCTTCGGCGCCCTTCCTCCCGAGCGCGTCGTCATGGGTGCATTCGGCAACGTCCAACCCCCCGCGCTCGTGCAGGTCTTGTTCGAGCGCTTCAAGCACGACGCGGAGCGTGCCGTCAATCAACCACTGTCGGAACCGGCGGCGGCAGGTCTGGTGCGGCGGGAAGCGTTCGGGCAGCGCGCGCCAGTGCGCGTCGTTGCCGAGCACCCACAGCACCCCGCCTAAGACTTCGCGCGGGCCGCGCCACGGCCTGCCCCTTCGGTCTGCGCGGGGCGCCGGGGCCGGTATGAGCGGCCCGACCGTCGCCCACTGCTCGTCCGTCGGTATGTCCTGACTCGCGAAGGGAGGCGTGCTGCCGTTCATAAGACCCTCCCTCGGAAGCGCGCGCATGCCGGGACGGCCCGTGCTCCTCACCCGGCGCGTCACGCGCGGCGCTTCAGCCCGCGGCGGCCTCAGCCGGCAGGGCTTACGGGGCAAGAGTTCTAGAGGGGCAGTTACGGGCGGAACCGGGGAAAGGGCGGGAACTCTACTGCGGGCTTATCTCTGTGCGTCAAGTCGGGGTTGGCGGTCGGGATGGATATTTGCCTCTACCATTATTCGCGAGAACGGAGGGCGGGAACCACCACGGGACATACTTGCGGGCCGTCCTCCGGCTCACTGACTTTCTATTTATCTATGTAGCTTTGAGGCAAATCGTTTCAAGAGGAGTCTGGAAGAGAGAGGATGAATCTTTTTTAGACAAAGGTATAGGGGATGAGAGCGCTGCCTCATCCCCTTCCGTTCACGGGTCGAATTTAAACTTACGCTGCCTCGTCAACGCCGGCCAGAAGCTCGCCGGGCACGGCGCGCCGGCGCTCAACCATCTCGCGGGTGATGACGAACTCCTTGATGCGCTTCTGCGAGGGGAGCGTGTACATGGCGTCGAGCAGCAGCTCTTCCATGATCATCATCAGCCCCCGCGCGCCGACCTTGCGCTCGACCGCCTGATGAGCGATGGCGCGAAGCGCGTCGTCGGTGAAGCGCAGCTTGACGTTGTCGTACTCGAACTTCTTCTGGTACTGCTTGATGAGCGCGTTCTTCGGCTCGGTGAGTATGCGTATGAGCGCGCCCTCGTCGAGCTCGTGCAGGACGCCAGTGACGGGGAGGCGGCCGACGAACTCGGGGATGAGGCCGTACTTGACCAGGTCTTCGGGCTGGACGTTGGCGAGCGCGTCCGAGTAGCGGCTGCTGCCGGGCTTGATCTGCGCGTGGAAGCCGAGCGACTTGTTGCGCGCGCGCCGCTCGATCACTTTCTCCAGCCCGACGAAGGCGCCGCCGCAGATGAAGAGTATGTTGGTCGTGTCAACGGGGAAGAACTCCTGGTGCGGGTGCTTGCGCCCGCCCTGCGGCGGGACGTTCGCCACGGTGCCTTCCAGGATTTTAAGTAGTGCCTGCTGGACGCCCTCGCCCGACACGTCGCGCGTGATCGAGGGGTTCTCGTCCTTACGGCATATCTTGTCAACCTCGTCTATGTAGATGATGCCCTGCTGCGCGCGCTCGACGTCGCCGTTCGCGGCCTGTAGGAGCTTGAGGATGATGTTCTCAACGTCCTCGCCGACGTAGCCGGCCTCCGTCAGAGTCGTCGCGTCAACGATGGTGAAGGGGACGGAGAGCATGCGGGCCAGCGTCTGCGCGAGAAGGGTCTTACCCGTCCCCGTCGGCCCCATCAGCAGTATGTTCGACTTCTGAATCTCAACGTCCGTGCGGCGGCGCGCCAGCTCGATCCTCTTGTAGTGCTGATAGACGGCGACGGCGAGGCGCTTCTTCGTCTCCTCCTGGCCGATGACGTACTCGTCGAGGAACGACTTTATCTCGGCGGGCTTCGGCAGAGGCGGGCGCGAGGCCACGGCCTCGGCCTGCTGGTCGTCCGTGATGATCTCGTTGCAGATGTCAATGCACTCGTTGCAGATGTAAACGGTGGGGCCGGCTATGAGCTTCTTGACCTCGTTCTGCGACTTGCCGCAGAAGGAGCAGCGCAACGTGTCATCGGATCGGCGTACCATAAGTTTTTAGAGGGTGGCTTCGGGCTGTCGCCCCGCCCTCGAAGGAGGGCAGGGCCGGGGAACTTCGTCGGCGCGCGCCGCGCCGGGGAACCTGAACGCCGGGGCCGGGGGGCGACCCCGGCCCGTAATTTATCACAAAACCGTCCGCGCGGGGCAATCGGGGGCTCGCGAGGGTTAGCCCCGGCCGTCGGGCCGTCGCGCCGAGGGCGCGGCGCCGCGGGAGTCAAACGCTCACTGGCGGTGGGTGATGACCTCGTCTATGAGGCCGTACTCCTTGGCCTGCGCGGCCGACATGATGCGGTCGCGCTCAACGTCCTTCTCGATGACATCGAAGGGCTGGCCCGTGTGGCGCGCGAGTATCTGCGAGGTCAGCTCGCGCATCCTTATGATCTCCTCTGCCTGAATCTTGATGTCGGACGCCTGGCCGCCGATGCCGCCCGCGACGTGCGGCTGGTGGATGAGTATGCGCGAGTTGGGCAGGGCGAAGCGCTTGCCCTTGGCGCCGGCCGCCAGGAGCAGCGCCGCGAACGACGCGCACTGGCCCAGGCATATCGTCACAACGTCCGGGCGTATGAACTGCATCGTGTCGTATATCGCCATCCCCGCGGTGATGGAGCCGCCCGGGCTGTTGACGTAGAGGTTGATGTCCTTCTCGGGGTCTTCGGCTTCGAGGAAGAGCAGTTGCGCGACGATGAGGTTGGCGACCGTGTCGTCAATCGGCGTGCCGAGGAAGACGATGTTGTCGCGCAGCAGGCGCGAGTAAACGTCCGAGTAGCGCTCGCCGCGCGGCGTCTGCTCGAAGACCGTGGGGTTCGGGATGTACTGCCGCGGCGTCTGCATAAGCTCTTCGACTAGACTGGGAATGCGAATCATGTAAAACCTCTCACGGGAAAGTTGCCCGGCGCGCGGCCCTAAACCGAAATTGGAGACCTGAAACTCCAAACTCTCATTTGAAATTTCAAATCTCCAAATGTTGTTCTCTCTCGGCCGCGGCGGCCCTCAGCCCTGCTCGGCGCCCGCGCCGCCTTCTTCTTCGGCGTCGCCCTGCCCCTCGTCGCGCCACTCCTCTTCGCGTATGACGGCGTGCTTGACGAGCAAGTCGAGCGCCTTGCGGTTGCGCAATCTGTCGGCGATGCTACGTTCGCCTCCCTGCTTTGTCAAGGCAGCGCGCACCTGCTCTACGCTCTGCCGCGAAGAGTCTGCCATCAGTTGAATCTCGGCCTCGACCTCCTCGTCCGTGACCTCTATCTTCTCGGCCTCGGCGATGCGCTCCAGCAGCATCGAGCCGCGAAGGTCAGCGCCCGCGCGCTCGCGCACAACGTCGCGCATGGCCTCCCAGTTCACGTCGGCCGAGCGCGGGTCAATGCCGCGCCGCATCATGTCGCGCAGCGTGGCCTGGAACATCTCGCCGGCCTGGTATGAGACGAGCGTCTCGGGGACTTCAAACTGGTGGCTCTCCAGCAGCTTGTCCAGAAGCTCCCCGCGCAGGCGGTGCTCCGACTCCTGCTCCGAACTCTTCGTCAGGTTCTCGCGCACGCGCTCGCGCAGCTGCTCGACCGTCGTGACCTCTTCCTCGCCCAGGCTCCGCACCCACTCGTCGTCGAGCGCGGGCAGTTCCTTGCGGCGCACGGCCGTGACCGTCGTCGTGTACTCCACGGTCTTGCCCGCGAGCCCCTTCGAGCTGAAGTCCTCGGGGTAGGTGACCGTGAAGGTCTTGGCCTCGTCGGGGCGCACGCCCGTCAACTGCTCCGTGAAGACAGGCAGGACGCCTTCGCCGCCGAGGACGATGTCCACGTCCGATGCGTTTATGTCTTCGTCGGACGGCGGGTCGAGGTAGCGGCCCTGTATGTCAACCGTGACGGTGTCGCCCTCCTCGGAGGCGCGGTCTTCGACGGGCTGTAGAGAGGCCGAAGCCTCGAGTAGGTTCTTTATGACTTCCTCGACCGACTCGTCCGTGACGGGGCGCTTGCGGCGCGCGGCCTCCAATCCCTTGTACTCGCCGAGCGAGACTTCGGGCAGCACCTCTACGTGCGCGTGGAGCGAGAGGGGCTCGCGGCCGAAGTCGTCAAGGCCCTCGCCCTCGAGGTGAACGTCGGGCTGGCCGAGCACGGTCAGGCCGCTCTCGCGTATGGCTTGCTCGACGGCCTGCGGCACGAGCCGCTGCAAAACGTCGGAGCGTATCTCCTTCTTGTAGCGCGTGCGGACGACCGCCAGCGGCGCGTGGCCCTTGCGGAAGCCCGGCACCGTCGCGGCGCGCGCGTACTCCTGCGCCACGCGCTCGGCCTCGGCGCGCAAGTCCTCCGGCTCCAGCTCTATCTTTATCTCCCTGCGCGTCTGCGAGACCTCGACAATTTCCGTCTTCATCACACACCCGTCCTTTGGTTTAACGATGAACGCGGAACGAGGAATAAAAACTCGTTCCGCGTTCCGCTCTGTTCGATTAATGCCGGGGGCGGGACTCGAACCCGCACGCCTTTCGGCAAAGGCTCCTAAGACCTTCGCGGCTGCCAATTACGCCACCCCGGCCGGCGTAGTCAGAACGTGCGAGATTAAAAGATTGACGCTTGAAAGACAAGCGGCGCGCCCCGCGGGAGGCGCGCCGCTGTGCGTCGGGCTCAATTTAAGTGTTACCTGCTGCCGCGTCTCCTGCGCCGTAAGACGAAGGCGGGAGGGACGACGATGAAGAGGCCGAGCCAGCCGAAGCCCGTGCCGAAGAGGCGCGCCAGCGCGCCGAGCCAAGAGGCGCCTGATTGCGCGCTCTTGCCGGCGGTGGGCTGGCCCGGCTCGTCCGTGACGGTGTAGAGACGGCCGTCGCGCAGGTACATGCGGCGCAGTTCTTCGAGGTTGAAGGGGCGCGCGCCTCGGCGCCCGAAGACGGCGACCTGGTTGCCGCTCTCGTCAACGCCGCGGTCGCGCCTGTAGCCCTCGGAGACCTGAACGGCAGGCCCCTTCGTCGGGTAGTGGGCGATGACGCTCGGGGCGAGGCGCGGGCTGTAGCCGAGATTGCCGGGGACGCTGTTCGGGTTCGTCAACTCCACGACCTTCAGGCCGTTCCTGCCGTCGGCGACGTAGGCGACCAGGCTCACGTTCATCATGCCGGCCTTCACGTCGCGCGCGTCGTTGAGACGGCCCCCGTCGTTGAAGGACTGGTCCAGGCGCGGCTGCTCGGGCCGCTCGATGTCAACGAGGGCGAGGCCGTCCGCGCCGGCTGCCACGAGCGCGTATGTGCGCACGAGGTAGATACCTCGCGCGTCGCCGAGCCGCACCGTGGCCCCTTCGACCGGGCGCGGCCGCTCGAGGTCGGTAACGTCCAAGACCTTCAGGCCGTCGGCGTCCGTGACGAAGCAGTAGCGGAACTGCACGGCGAGCGAGCGCGGGTCACGCAGGGGCGAAGTCACCTCGCCCACCCAGCGCGGCGCGGCGGGGTCTGCGACGCTCACTATCTGGAGCGCGCGGTCGGTCAGTATGTAAACGTAGTTGCCGACGACGTTGATGCTGCGCGCGCCGGTCAGGCGGCCCTCGGGGTTGTACGTGGCCGCGCGCTTTAAGTGGTTATTCGTCGGGACGCCGTCGGTGAGCGTCGTTATGTCAACGGTGACGAGCCCCTCGGCGCGGTCGGCTACGAAGGCGTAGCCGTAGAGCGGCGCGAGGGGCTGCTCCTCGTTCAGCACGAGCCAGCGCCGCTGGTCTTCGGTCTGACCGGGGTTGCGCTTCGGGTCGAGCGGCGCGGGTGAGCCGACTGCGACGCCGACCGCGGCCTTCGTGTCAACCGTGTGCTTCTGCCCGAGCGAAGAGAAGGTCGAGATGGTTATGCGCTGGCTGAAGCCCTTGTTGGCTACGTTGGCGATGTCATAGACGACGAGCCCGTCGTCGCCCGCGGCGCTCAGGAGGAACTCGCCGTACATCTGAACCTGGTTCGACTCCTTCGAGCGGTGCGCGTAGTTCTCCTGAAGGCGCCCGCCGCGCGCCACGTGCTTCGCGTGCCAGTCGGGGTAGGCGAGCTGGTGCATGTGGCCGCCGATTACGGCCTGCGGCTCGGTCAGCTCGGCGACGACAGTGGCGGAGAGCCCCGACTTGCCCTCGGCAACGTAGGCGAAGCGGCCCATGAAGTTGACGTAGTTCGTGCCGAGCATCAGCACGGACGAGAGCCACGCGTTGTTGTCGTTGGCCTTCGACACGTGGCAGTCAGAGCACTCCTTCGTCTCAGTCTTGCGGACTGTGTGCGGCGGGTGCGTGTTGAAGGCGTTGCCGTTAAAACCCGCCGAAGAGATGGTCGGCGCGTGGTTGATGACGTTCTCGCGGTTGGCGTTCGTCACGCTGAAGGTGACGGCCGACGAAGAGCGCACCGGCATCACCTTGTGCTCCTGCACGGAGCCGTCTATGCCGAGCATGTAGCCGTCGCTGCGCAGCACCTGCGGGTTGTAAGAGGGATAGACCTGCGTCTCGTCGCCCTCGGAGTGGAGCATGGGCTTTTTGGTGTTCACGCTCGCGGAGAGGTGGCAGCCCCAGCAGTTCGTTGTCCACGAGGAGTGGCAGGAGACGCAGGAGACGCGCGAGTTGTCGTGCGCGAGCTGCTTCGCGTCGGCGGGGACTGCGCCCCACGTCTCGTTGTCGCGCAGGATGGTTTTCGCGCGCGCGGACTTCGGGTTGAAGCGCGGGTTGCCGGGAGTGACCGAGTCCATCACCTGCGGCACCTCCCACTCCATTATCTTGCCGGTCTTCGGGTCGTTCTGCGTGACCATCGAGCGCTGGAAGAGCTTCCCCTGCCGCTCGACGAAGCGCGCGCGGTTGAACGGCATTCGGCGCGCGGGCTGGTTCATGGAGTTGCCGCCCTCGGGCGCGCCGAAGCCTGACGTGCGTAGCTGCGAGAGCTTGACGCGCTCGCGCGCCGTGCCGTGGCAGTCCTCGCAGGCTATCTCGATGACGGCGCGGCGGTCGCCGTAGAGCTTGCCGGTGCCGTGGTTGTCCTGCGAGTAGTGGCAGTCAACGCAGTGCATGCCGCGCTCAAGGTGAATGTCCTTGAGGTGGACGGCCTTGCCCTCGCCGCCGGCCTTGCCGCGGAAAAGCTCCGGGTCGTCGTAAGGGATTACTTTACCGTCCTTGTCCAGGTACTCGCCCTTGCGGTTGAGCTTATAGACGCGGCGGAACATCCAGCCGTGGCCGTGGTAGTCGGAGATTTGCATCTTCTTCATCTCCGAGTTGAGCCGGCTCGCCTCGAACAGGAACTCCGGCTTGCCCCAAAGGCCGCGCGCGGCGGCCTCCTCGGGGTTGAAGTGTCCGGCCTTGTCCAGCTCTTCGGGCGTGGGGTTGTGCTGCTTCTTGGGCCAGAGGTACTCGCCGTCGGTCTGCTGGTCCCACCACATGTAGCCGAGGAAGGTGTTTAGGAACCCGTTGCCGTTGTGGACGTGGCAGGTGATGCACTGGCTCGAAGGTATTGACTTGGTGAACTTGTGCTCGATGGGGTGGCCCTTCTCGGCCTTGTTGATGGTCGGGTCCGGGTTGTCGGGCGCCGTGCGGCCGCTGTTGCCGTACTTCGCCCACGGGCCGGAGTTGTACTCGGAGCGGTCGTTGGCATAGACGACGTGGCACGCGGCGCAGCCCGACTGCCGGTAGTCGCCCGGCGCGTTGTTCGTCCCCATGAAGAACATGACGGGGTCGTTGAGGCGCACCTTCTGCGCGCCGAGGATGACGGGGTCAATGGCGGCCTGCGTGCCGTAGCCGCGGTTGGAGAAGGTAACGTCGGGCTGGCCCGGCACGTCC
>DASPKR010000603.1:0-4716 GCA_035627975.1 Pyrinomonadaceae bacterium
CGCGCGCCGCGCGATTCCTCGCGGGCGACGCCCCGTTCACGAAGGAGAACAACAGCCATGAAGAATAAAGGCCGCGCGCTCGGGCTCCTGCTCTGCCTCCTGCTCTCCGGCCCGGCGCGCGCGCAGTTGGACAGGCACGGCCACCTGCTCGAAGTGCGGCCCGCGGCGGCGCCCGTTCAGGCGCACGCGGCGGTCGCCCCAGCCGAGCTGAAGATCGTCTCCTACAACATACGCTGGCGCGGCGGAGAGGAGCTGAAGGAGCTGGTGGAGATTCTGCGCAGCGACAGCGAGGTCGGTGGCGCGGCCATCGTCGGCCTTCAGGAGGTTGACCGCGCCAAGAAGCGCACGAAGAACGAGCACACGGGCCGTCTCATAGCCGAATCCCTCGGGATGCACATGGCATGGGCCGCGCCGCCGCCCGCGCGCGACGGCGAGGAGGAGGAGACGGGCGTGGCGCTCTTGAGCCCATTCCCCATGACGGACGTTGAGCGCATCGTGCTCCCGCACGAGGGGCCGAACAAGCGCAGGCGCGTCGCCGTCGGCGCGACAGTCCACGTGGGCGAAGTGCAGGTGCGGGCCTACTCGGTTCACGCCGAGACGCGCATGCCGCTCAAGAAGAAGGTCGAGCACTGGGCGGCCGTGCTCGAAGACCTGAAGAAGTACCCGCACGTCAAACGCGCCGTCGTCGTCGGCGACTTCAATACCATCAAGGGCAAGGACGTGCGCGCCGCCCGCCGCCTCTTCACCGACGCGGGCTTCACGACGCCCTTCCCCGACGACCGCTCAACGTGGAAGACCTTCATCGTCAAGCTCAAGCTCGACTGGCTCTGGCTGCGCGGCTTCGAGGCCGGCGACTTCGGCATAGACAAGAAGGTGGGTTTCTCAGACCACTACCCGCTCTGGGCGAAGGTGAGGGTCGGGCCGAAAGACGGAGCGCCGCCCGCCGAGCCGTCCTCGGCGGGGCGGCGCTGAGTTGGTCGCGGCCTTAGCGCGCGGGCTTTTCGGCCTCTTCGATTGCGCGCTCGAGGGCGGAGTCGGCGCCCGACTTTAAATCTTCGAGCGTCGCGGGGGCTTCGATGTCGGGGGCTATGCCGACGCCCTCGAACGGCGAGCCGTCGGGGAAGAAGGTTCTGATGCTGCCGACGACGATGACCATGCCGTTGCCGAAATCGTGAACATACGGCTGCCCCGTGCTCCCGGCCGTGCGCTCGCCCAAGACGGCGGCGCGGCCGTTGTCCTTGAAGGGCATGACGAAGTCCTCGCAGGCCGACGCGCAGCCGGCGTCGGCCAAGAGCACGAGCCGGCCCTTGAAGAGGGGCTCGGAGGGCTGCATCACTTCCCCGCCCCACGTCATCATCGTGTTCGTGTGGTACTCGCGCCTGTAGCGGAGCACGGCGAGCGTCTGCGGCGTCGCCTCGGCCCACCAGCGGTACGGCCTCTCCATAAAGGCCTTCACCAGCCGCGACGGCGTGCTGCCGCCTCCGTTCCCGCGCACGTCAATCACGAGCGCCTTCGCCGCCGCGAACTGCCTGACCAGCTCCAGCGCGCGCTCCTCGAAGCGCGGCTCGCCGAACGAGGGGATTTTCAGGTAGGCCAGTTCGCCCTTCTTCAGCCATCGCCCCTCCGTCTCCTGCCGCGGCGGCTCGCCCGTCCCGGCGCGCCTGTCGATCGCGACGCGCCGGCCGCCGTCGAGCGTGAGCGTGAACTTTTCGGGGAAGAGGAAGGGCTGGAAGAAGAGGCGTCGGCGGGCCGAGCGCTCGTCCGAGGCCGCGAGGTACTTCCGGTTCTCCTTGTAAAACTCCTCGACGGGCTTGCCGTCCACGGCCACTATCTCGTCGCCGCGCCTTACGCCCTCCGTCTGGCTGCCCGCGACGACCCAGCGGCCGCCGACTTGAGTCACCCACAGCCCGCGCCACTTCCAGGGGCCTTGCGTCGTCATCGCGCGGTCGTAGAAGGCCGTGTGGCCGTTGCGCAGGGATGCGACTAGCTCCATCGTCGCGAGGTCGAAGTCCAGCCGGCTCTCTGCCCTCGTAGCGCGGGCGAGGTACTTTTTGAACTCGGCGTCGAAGTCGAGGCCGGGGACGGCCTGCCAGTGCGCGAAGTATGTGTTGACGGCCGAGTAGATTTTCGCGGCGACGAAGGCGCGCTCCTCCGCGCTCAAGTTAGAGACTTCTGCCTGCCGCGCCGCCGAAGGCCGCGCGGAGGCGAGCAGAGCCAGCGACGCGACCGCGAGAAGAAGTGCTCGTTTCAATTCCGCCTCCCGACCTACCTGAGAACTATCTCCACGCGGTTCTGCTCAAGCGCGTTGCCCGTGGCGCGCTGTAGCTCGGCGAGCGCCTTGTTCAATTCCGTCTGGGCGCGTAGCTCGTTGCCGCGGGACGCGGCGAGCGCGGTCTGCCGTTCGAGGACGAGGAAGACCGTGGACTGGCCGGCGTCGAGGCGCCGCTGCTCGGAGGCGTACTGCTGCTCGGAGGCGGAGCGGGCCGAGGCCGCGGCGCGCAGGCGCGACTCGGCCGTCCTCACCTGCTGCAAGGCGTTGCGCACGTCAACCTGTATGAGCTGCTCCAACTGCTCGCGCTGCGTGCGTATGCGCTCGGCCTCGACGAGCGTGCGCCCCAGCTGCGCCTCGGCCGTCGTGTTGCGGAACGGCAGGTTCACCTGCACGCCGACGCGGAAGCTCGTGTAGCGATTGGCCGCGAGGTTCGTGAGCGACTGGCCCGCGCCGCCGACGAGCACGTCGGGGATGGTCGGCTGCGTCACTCCGGGGAGGAGCGGCAGGTTCGCGCCGGGGTCAAGACGGTTGACGGTAGCCGTCAGCGCGTTTATCTGGTCGCGCAGCGCGCTCGTCGAGGCGAAGGGGTTCGCGCCCGACTCGTTGCGCGAGCCGGCCAAGCCCACCGCCCCGTATGAGGCGACAAGGTCAACCTGCGGGCGCGCCTGCTCGCGCGCGAAGCGCTGCTCGACCTCGTTTATCTCGCGCGCGACGTCCGAAGACTGTAGCTCGGGCCGGCTCCTGAGCGCCGCGCCCATGGCGTCTTCGAGCCGCACGCCGGGCGGCGCCTGCGCCACGTCGTCCGTGGGGACGATTGCGACGCTCCAGAGCGGCGACTCGCGGTCCTCGGCTATCAAGTTCTTAAGCGCGTTCTCGGCGCGGCCGACGTCGTCGAGCGCCGTATAGACGCTCTGCTCGAAGCCGGAGACCTGCGCCTCGGCCGCCACCACGTCAATCGGCGCGAGCACGCCTTCCGAGACGAGCCGCCGGTTGTGCTCTAGCTGCGCGCGCGCGTCGCGCACGGCGTCGCGCTGAACCTGTAGGTTCCGCAGGGCGAAGACCAAGTCCCAGTAGGCGCGCTGAACGTTCGTGATGGTCTCGATGGCGCGCTGGCGGAACTGCGAGTCGGTCAGGCTTAAATTCTTCCGCGCTATCTCAATCACGCGGCGGTTCTGGTCGAACGAGCGGCCCCGCAGGATTGGCTGCGTGTAGTTGAAGGTGAGCGCCGTCGGGTACTGAGGGTTGAGGGCCGCGAACTGGTTGTCGGTCGTGATGCGGTTCGTGACGAAGTCCACGCGGTAGCCGCCGCCGAACTTCGGCGTTAGCCCCTGCACGGAAGAGGCGCTGTAGAAGCCGGACTGAGTCACGGCGCCGGTGGAGCTTCCCGAGAGGAAGCTGGCGACGGGCTGCTCGCTGCGCTCGTAGTAGGAGTTGGTAGCGAACCTCGGGTCATAGACGCCGCGCGCGGCGCGCAAGTCGAACTCGGCGACGCGCACGTTCTGCCGCGCGACCTCTATGTCCTTGTTGTTCGCAAGCGCAAGTTCTATCGCCTCGCGCATAGTGA
The DNA here is from genome assembly GCA_035627975.1 of Pyrinomonadaceae bacterium. Lineage (GTDB taxonomy): Bacteria > Acidobacteriota > Blastocatellia > Pyrinomonadales > Pyrinomonadaceae > QHXN01. The sequence goes on from DASPKR010000603.1 coordinate 3,837, forward strand.
GCGGGCGCTGCTCGCCCATGTCAACGCCTACGCGCTCGAGTATGGGGAACGGCGCGGGCGCCGAGCGGAACTCGGGCGCGACCGAAGGCACGTCCAGCCTCAACTCGTCGGGCGCGGGGGCGGGAACGCTCTCGCGCCCAGGCTGTCTCACGGCGGGCGGCGACGTAATCTGCTGCTGCGCGCCCGCGGCCGGCTGCTGTTGCGTCTGCAACTGCGCCGGCCCGACGAGCGAGCCCGAGAAGGGCGCGGCCGGCGCGGCCGAAGGCTGAGACGCCGCGGGGTTCTGCGACTGCTGCGCCTGCGACTGCGCGGGCGAGGCCGTCTGCGGCGATTGCGCGGGCGCGCCTTGCGCCGGGGGCGTGTTAGCCGAAGGCGCGGGCGTGTAGGGCGGGGGCGCCTGAGTCTGCTGCTGCGCACGCGCGGGCGCGCCCAGCGAGCACGCGAGGAGCGCCGCAGCCGCCAGTCCCTTCAACGATTCATGAGTGCGTTTGTGCATAACCCTTGTTCTTTACCTGCCGAACATCCCGAAGAACGACTGCGCGGCCGTGGCGGCGCGGCGGCGCGCCCACGCGAAGGGCGCGGCGGCCCAGGAGCCTATGCGGCCCCAGACGCGGCTGTGGCCGATGTCGTCGAAGAGCGAGTAGAAGACGGGGACGGCGAGCAGCGTGAGCAGCAGGCAGAGCGTCTGCCCGCCGACGACGAGGACGCCTATCGAGCGGTTCGTCCCGGAGCCCGGCCCCGTAGAGACCACCAGCGGCATCATGCCGGCCACGAGCGCCACCGTCGTCATAAGGATCGGCCGCAGGCGGTCGCGGTTCGCCTGCACGATTGCCTCGAGGCGCTCCATCCCCTGCGACCGCAGCTCGTTAGTGTGGTCTAT
>DASPKR010000604.1:0-4699 GCA_035627975.1 Pyrinomonadaceae bacterium
CTCGGACTTAGACCCGTCGAGCGTCATCGTCGAGCCGCGCGTCAAGCCGAACGCAACCTTCTCCGAGGAGGTCTGGAACTTGAGCATCACGGCCACGGGCGAGCGCGGCGCCATACGCGAGCAGAATGGCGACGGAAGCGGCGCCGTCAACCACTACAGCGGCTTGGAGCTTCAGTTCCTGGGCAGAGAAAGGGCCGACAGCCTCGCCCGGGCCCTACAGCACGCCATCAAGCTCTGCGGCGGCAAGCCCTGACGGTTGCGGGTTGCGGAATAGAAAAGCCGAGAGGGTTGACGACAGCGCGGCTGTCGTCAACCCTCTTTCTTCATTCCGTGACCCGCGACTACTTGATGAGCGGGTAGAGCTTGGCGGCGAGGTCGGGGCTCGCGGCCTTGAGGCGCTCGTATGACTCCATAGCCTTCTTCTTGTCGCCGGCCTTGCGGTAGGCGTAGGCGAGGTTGAAGAGGGCGAAGTGATAGTCGGGCTTTATCCTCAAGGCTTCCTGGTGCGCCGCGACGGCCTCCTTGAAGAGGCCGGAGATGCCGAGGGCGACGCCCATGTTGTTGTGCGCCTCGGCCCAGTCGGGCCTGAGGCGAATGGCCTCGCGGAAGGAGCCGACGGCGCGCTGGAAGAGTGACTTCTTCTCCGCGTCCTTCATTTTGCCGGACTGCCCCCAGCGGCTGTAGGCCATCCCGAGGTTGAAGTGGGCGGCCGGGGCGTCGGGCTTGAGCGCGAGCGCCTGCCTGAGCACGCGCTCCGACTCCTGGTAGCGGTTCGAGTTGTTATAGACCCACGCGAGGTTGACGTGCGCGTCAACGTGGTCGGGCTTGAGCCGTATGGCCTGCTCGAAGGCCGAGGCGGCCTCCTGCCAGCGCGCGGCGCGCCCGAGCGAGTAGCCGAGGTCATACTGTACGTCGGCGTCGCTGGGGTTTATGCGGGCGGCCTCCTTGTAGGCCGCGGCCGCCTCGGGGAAGCGCTTGAGCGCGCGGTATGCGTCGCCGAGGTTCGAGTGCGCCTCGGCGCTCAACGGGTTCAGGCGTGCGGCCTGCTCGTAAGCCTTCGCCGCCTCCGCGTAGTCGGCCTTAGCGTACAACGCGTCTGCCAGGTCGAACTGCGCCTCGGCGTAGTCGGGCTTAAGTCGCAGTGCCTCGCGGAAGGCTGCGACGGCGCGCTCGGAGTTCCCCGCCCGCTCTTGCTCGACGCCGAGCGCGTAAAAGAGCTCGGCGTCCTTCGTGTCGAGGCGCGAAGCGGCCTCGTAGGCCGAGGCCGCCTCGGCGTGGCGGCCTAGTTTCGCGTAGGCGGCGCCGAGGTGGTAGAAGGCGTCCTCGTCGCGGGGGTCGAGCTGCGAGGCTTTCTGTAGCGGCGCGACCGCCTCGGTGAAGTTCCCGAGCGAGAAGTGCGCGAAGCCGAGGTTGTAGTTCGCGCCGGCCAAGTCAGGCTTGAGACGCACGGCCTCCTTAAGAGCCTCGACGGCCTCGGCGAAGCGGCCCGCGGCGATTGCCGCCTCGGCCTTCGCGTTGAGCGACTCGGCCGTGACTGCCGGCGCGCGCCGGCCGGGCGCGGGCGTCGCGGCTGGGCGCGCGGCCCGGCGCCGCGTCGCGTAGCTGCGCGCCGGAGCCGCGCTCGGAGTGCGAGGCGCACGCCTGCGCGCGCTCGGCGGGTCAACGAAGACGCCCGCGCTGCTCGTCAAATCGCTCTGCTGGGCGACTGCCGCGCCCGCCGCGGCGGCGACGGCCGACAGCAGCGCCGTTAATAACCTCAAGGCGGTCTGGCCTCTTTTCATCCTTAGCCTTTCATGGTCTCGGGCGAACGGCGCCCAGCCCGGCTCAGATGGCCGGCAAGATGTCGTCGAGCGCCTTGAGCAACTCCTGCCCGCGCAGGGACGGCTGGCCCTTCTTGCGCTGGCCGAGCGAGAGCACCTTGCCGTCGGGGCCGACGAGTATTGTTGTCGGGATGCGGTCTATGCGGTAGTTGCGCTTGAGGCCCTTGATGCTGTCGGGCGTCGCCTGCGTCCAGTTCAGGCCGTTGCGCTTGAGCCACGCCTTGACGGGGAAAATGTCGAAGTCGCCGTTGAGGCCGAGTATCTCGAAGCCTCTATCCTGGTAGCGGGTGTAGGCGGCCTTGAGGTAAGGAAGCTCTGCGCGGCACGGGCCGCACCACGTCGCCCAGAAATCGAGCAGGACGTACTTGCCGCGGAACTCCGAGAACTTCCGCTTCTTGCCGTTGAAGTCCGTGAACTCGAAGTCGGGCAGCTCGCCCCCGACCTTCAACTCGACGCGCTTGTAGTCAGACGCTGGGTGCGAGCGCAGTACTATCAGGTTCTTCTCCACGTCAACCTTCTTGGTCGAGACGTAGAGGTCGCCGGCGCGGAAGACAACGGTCTCGTCCTGCGCGTCGGCGGCCTCGGGCGAGAAGCGATCCATGTCAATCTGGCCGTCGCCGTCGCCGTCAACGCCGACCCAGCCGCTCGTCGCGCTCAGCTTCTTCGAGCCGGGGCGGAAGCCGTACTGCACGAGCGTCCTTTTGCCGGCGAGGTCAACGTAGCCTTTGGCGAAGGCCGTCTTCGACTGCATCACCAGCCGCTCGCCCTCCTTCAGCTCGTCCCACTGAACGTCCTTGAAATATTGAACGAAGAGCGGGAAGCTCTGGAAGGGCGTGCCGGGCTGTAGCGGGAGGCTCACGCGCGTTTCCAGAAGGTAAGGGTTATCGTCTTCGCCGCGCTTCAGCTCGAAGCGCTCCGAGGCCGCGAGGGTCTTGTCGCCGTCGAGGTCAACGTAGAGATAGGGGCGCTCGCCCTCGGGCTCGACCAGTATGGCGACGAGCGAGGACTTGTCCTGCGGCGGGTGGTAGAGGCGCGCGCCGGTGACATGGTCGCCGGGCTCCGGGGCTTCCGCGAACTTGAGCTTGGAGAGGTCGCCGATGGGCTTGAAAGTGACGGCTTCGAGGTCTTCGGTTTCGGCGACCAGGTCGGGCTCGAACTTGCCCGTGTACTCGGTGTCGGCGGCGAAGGCCGTCAAGCTGGTCAGGAGCAGGAGGCATGCGGCTAGGGCGAGCGGGCGCCGCGCGGGGGCAGAAAGGTAAGGCATAAACTGACTTCTCCGATTTCTTTGGCGCGCTCCGGCGGCAGGGCTTTGCGCTGCTTGAGCGTGCGCGAGGTTTAAGGGAGCGGCGATTACGCCGGGGGCGGCGCGTGCCTTGACCCGGCGCGCGCGGGGCATATCTTAAACGTGCGCACGGCCGCCCATCAAGCGCCGAGCTATGCCGCGTCAGCCGCCTGCCTTCGGCTTGACGAAGGCGAGCGAGAGGTCTGCGTTGAGGCCCGGCAGCACGCGCGGGTTCTGGCGGAAGCCTGTCTCGACGCGGACGCGGTTGCGGACGTAGCCGAACAGCTCGCCCGCCGTCACGAAGCGGTCTTCGTTCGAGTCGGCCCGGCCGCGCAGGCCCTCAAGCAGCGCCCAAGTGAATATGCCGTGGCCGCCGCCCCACGCCGAGCCCTCGCGCGACACCTCGTTCACGTCCGAGGAGGTCATCACCGCCCGCCCCGTCTCCGTGAAGAGCTTCGAGGCGTAAAGGTTTATCAGGTTGTTCTCGACGCTGCGCGTGGCGACGAGCGACTCGCCGCTCAGGCCCGCGCTGTGGCACGTGTCAACGAAGACGATCAGGCGCTCGGCGCGCGCCTTGTGGTCGAGCGCCTCCTGTAGCTCCGTCATCGGCAGCGCAGTCGAGGGCATGTCGGCGAGCTTCGTGTCGTGGAGCATGAAGTAAAGGTTCTGCGGCGCGTAAGGGTCCGGGCCGCCGTGGCCCGCGATGAAGATGAGGACGAGGTCGCCCGAGCCGGCTTTGGGCAGGAAAGAGTTCAGCGCGGCGCGCACGGCCTCGACGGTCGCGCTCTCGTTCACGAGGAACGTTACGTCGCCGGGCGAGAAGCCGCCGCCCTCGGGCTGTTGCAGGAAGTCGCGGACGGCGCGCGCGTCAACGTCGGCGAACGCGAGGTCGCGCAGGCCGCCGTCGTGGTACTTGTACTTCGACACGCCGACGACGAGCGCGAACTTCCGGCCCTTGAAGGCTGAGGAGACGGCCGCCTCGCGGCGGCGCACGGGCAGCGTGACGCGCGTGAGGTTGCCGGCCCGGTCTCTGGCCTCGACGACGAGCGAGGGGGCGCCCGCCGCGAGTTGCGCAGTCAGATCAAACTCAAGAGGGTTCTTGACGGCGCCGCTGTCGGCCTCGGCCGCCGAGCCGGCCGTCGCGGCGACCGTCAGGCCGCGCGTGGCGGTCGCCGGGGCGAGCCGCGCCGGCTGCCCGTTGACTGTGACGGAAGCGACCTCGCCCGTCTCGTCAACGACCAGCCCCGAGACGCGTACAGAGCCCGACTCGCCCGTAAGGCGCACGGCCGCGACGGGCTGCGTGAGATAGATGGCCGGGGGGAGCCGGTCGCCGCCCGCCGCTACGGGGACGGTCTCGACGGTCGCGTCGGAGGCGGCTCCCTCGTCCGACCTGCGGTCTTTCGTAAGGAGCACGTAGGAGGCGTAATACTCGCGCCCGTCTGTCGCCTTCGCCATAATCTCGACGACGTTCTTGCCGGGCTGCAAGCGGAAGCGCGGCTTGCTTTCGAGGTCGCCGTTGATGATGTAGCCGTCGGCGCCGGAGTTGAAGTTGAAGATGGTGTTGGCGGACTCGCCGTTAATCTTGGTGTAAATCTTG